>QCHC01000001.1 GCA_003279765.1 Pelagibacteraceae bacterium AG-390-M19
ACAGATAAAATTTTACAATTAAATTTAGCTTTTTTGTTAACTAATTCTTTTTCAGGGTAATTCTCTGGAAGTGTTGCTTCAACAACTTTCTCATCATCTTTTTTAACATCAATTAACTGCTTATCAAAACCTTTCAAAAATAAGTCTTTACCAAGAGTAAGCTGTGTATTTTTTCCTTCGCTTCCTTTAAATTCTTTACCATCAATCGTTGCTTTATAATCTAATACAACAAGATCACCTTCTTTTGCTTTTGTGTCAGCTGCACCTTCTTTAAAATTTGGTTGGTTCTTAGCAATTTCTTTTATTCTTTTATCTGTCTCACTATCATCAATTTTAACAGTGTATTCATCAAATTTAATGTTTTCTAATGATGTAATCTCTACTTTAGGTAATTCAGTAACTGACAATACATATTCTAATTCTTTATCTTCCCCATACGTTTTTAGATCTAATTTTGGCTGACCCGCTGGTTTAATTTTTTTTTCTTCTAAAGCTTTTGTGGATGTATCTTTTAAAACTTTGTCTAATACCTCGCCAAATACAGCTTTGCCGAATTGTCTCTTTAAAATTTCTTTTGGTACTTTTCCTGGACGAAAACCTTTTAAATTTACTGTTCCTTTAATCTCTTCATATTTTTCATCCATATAAGAGTTCATAGTCTCTTTATCGATAAAAATTTTTAAATCTTTGTTTAAGCCTTTTTTATTTTCTACAGTAACTTTCATAATTTATTAATGGTAGGGCGAAAAGGACTCGAACCTTCACCGATTGCTCGACTGGTTCCTAAGACCAGCGCGTCTACCAATTCCGCCATCGCCCCAGTTAAATTAGGTGCTTTATATATTATTGAACTCATTTGTCCAATCCGAATAATAGTGTAAAAGAATATAAAAATATAAAAAAATGATTATTTCGCCTTGTATTAGTATTTGTAAAACAGATCCTTCGACCGGCTATTGCTATGGTTGTGGAAGAAATAACGAGGAAAAAAGACTTTGGAAACTTGAGGAAACATCAGACGATTGGAAAAATGAGAATTTAAATGAAATTGAAAAAAGACTGACTGGTTGGCAACTTGAAAGTTTTAAAGAATCTTATTCTTACAAAATCAATAACGGGATATCTCTTTTCAAGAAAAACTTGATTAAAAAATAAAATAATATGAGCAAAGTTAAAATTTTAAGCATTATTTATGCGATAGGAATAATTATTGGTGCTTTATTCTTCGATGTTTGGGGTTTAGATACCACTCCCTTAAAAACATTGTCTGTATTTGCATGGACCGTAATATTTATAATAGCTTTATTTTTTGCAGATAAGAACGAGAAAAAATAAGCACTAAATATTTTTTTTTATAATTTTAGATTTTTTTTCCTGATTTAAATTTTTCTTTCTAAAATCAAATCTTGAATTTGATATATTTGATCTGTGCTTTGCAAAAGCCTGTTTTTGTGCTTGTCGCATGGCTCTTTTTGAGGACATAATTCCTAATTTAATATTCTATTTCTAAAGTATCAATTACTTTTAAATTTTTATCTGAAATAACAATCTCGCCTGATGCAGGAGCATAATTTAAAAGCTCAGATATTACTACGTAATGTGTAACAAAAATTATATTTTGTTTTTGGTCCCACGTTTTTAAAAACTTGTTAAAATCAATAACTTGTTTCTTTCTATTTTTAGAAAATTTTGCACTAAAGAAAGAATTCAAAAAATTTTTTGTTTCAAATTTTTTGAAAGCTATTTCTGCAGTTTCTTTACACCTACACCACTCACTTGAATAAATTTTATTAATTGAAATATTGTTTGTTTTAAAGAAATTACCAATTTTTTTGGATTGTTCCCTTCCCTCGTCGTTCAAATTTCTTTGTGTTTCACATATGTTAATATCAAAATTAGGAGGATCTCCTCCTCCTGGTGCATAAGCATGACGAATAAATATTAACTTACCTCCTTTTTGAAGCTCATTAATAATAGCTTTACTAGAATCTGCTTTAATTGGAGAATTTAAAAATATAAATATAATTAAAAAATATTTAAAAATTTTCATTGATGAATATTAAATTAAAAAAACTTAATAAGAAAATTATTAAATGTAGAAAATGTCCAAGATTAATTAATTTTATTAAAAAAATATCTACTGAAAAGAGAAAACAAAATATAAATGAAGTTTATTGGGCAAAACCAGTTCCTGGATTTGGTAAGATAAATTCGAAACTATTAATATTAGGTCTGGCACCAGCAGCTCATGGTGGAACTAGAACCGGGAGACCTTTTACTGGAGATAAATCAAGTGATTTCCTATTTTCTTGTTTAAATAAAGCAAATATTTCTAATCTACCATATTCAGAAAGTTTAAATGATGGACTAGAATTAAAATCAACCTTTATTACCAATATACTAAAATGTGTTCCTCCTGGTGATAGACCAACAAATGAAGAGCTCACAAATTGTTCTGACCATTTTGAAAATGAGATTGAAACTTTAAATCAAGTCCAAACAATTGTTGCTTTAGGTAAAGTTGCCTTTGATAATTGTATTAAATATTACAAAAGAAAAAATAAATTAAATGGTAAATTTAATTTTAAGCATGGGAAGTATTATAATTTATCAAATAAAATCAAATTGTACGCGTGTTATCATCCAAGCCCTAGAAATGTAAATACAAAATTAATATCTGAAAAAATGATAATCAATTTTTTCAAAAAAATAAAAAGAGCAACAGCTATTTAGATTTTAAAATATAAGGCTCAAAACTATTTAAAACAATCTCAGGAATTTTTGTAGGCTTTCCATTGGTATTTATAAAAACTAAATGTATTTTTGCATCAACAATTAATAAATCATCTCTGTAAATTGATTGATGCATTACAAAAGAGGTTTTTGATAAAGAAGAAATAAAAGATTTTACTGTTAAATTATCTTCTAAGTATGCTGATTTTTTATATTCAATATTACATGATTTTACGATTATTAAAGAATTAAAATCATCTTTAATTTTTAAATTACTTAAACCAATAGTTAATAGAGCTTCAGTTCTTGCTCTTTCAAAGTATTTTAAATAATTTGCATAATAAACTACTCCTCCTGAGTCAGTATCCTCATAGTAAATTTTAACATTATGGCTAAAAGTTTTATGCATTGTTCATTAATATCAAATAATGAGAAATTTTTATACAAACTAAGATATAATAACTACTATGAAAGTTTATATAATTTGGTTGATTGGAGTAATTTTATGGAACTTTGGTGTTCCTAACGCAACACCTGCAGAGGACGTAATTGTTGCAATTATACTATCATTCATAAGTATGGGGCTAAAAAAATATACTAAACTTTAATTAATTTGCTGAAAAATAAATGTTCTGAAAATAGGCTACAGATTTCATTTTAGAGTTATCTGTATCTGCCATAACTGCTAAGCCATCTAATTCATTTAAATCTAGATCGTGGAATTTCTTAAAGTCTTCTTTTACATTTGATTTGACAGTTACCCATTCATTTAGATTAGTTTTGGTTGTTGCCATTACATTATCTATAGATTTTTTTGTGTAAGGACTTGGCCAACTTTGTCCAACATCATTGTTGCTTGAAAAGACATAATTTACGGCTCTATTGGATAAAGGAGTTGCTCCTGTTTTTTTAACAGCAAAAACTCTAGCGGCAAAATCATGACCTTTTTTGGTATCTTCCTTAATTCCTGACAAATCTTGCTCAATTTTCCATGTAATATTAATAAAAGGTGTCTTGTTTAGATCGATTTTGACTTCTTTTCCAAGACCTGAAGCTGCATTATCAGCAACTGCTTTTAGGAAATTTCCATTTTCATTTTTACCAACAGTATAAATAGTCTTATTCTTTGCTCCTCTTACTTTTCTTACAGTTAATTCTGAAAGTTCTTCTTCAGTAAACTCAAATACTATAACTTCATTTGCAACAACTGAGCCGATTGAAATCAAAAAAATTGAAATAAGTTTAAAAAATATTTTCATAATTTAAGTTCTTAATACATTATTTAGACAAGATTTAAACATGCAAAAATCAGAATTAATTTTTAAATAATTGATATGAAAACAATTTCAATTTTTTTACTTCTAATTTATTGGTCAATAATAATATCTGCACCAATTATGTCTAATGATCTCAAAATGGGTAGTTCTAGAGCTATTAAATTAAATTCTAATTCTAAGGTATCAATATAATTTTAGGTGCAACACATGTACCATCATGAATTTGTTTAAAGGCATCACCACCATTTTTTAAATCTCTAAATTCAATCCAATCTAAAGAACCTATCTCTTTATTAGCTAATATTGCTAACGTTTGCTCAAAATCTTTATTGGTATAACAATAAGTTCCTATAACAGTCACCTCTTGGATTGTCATTTTTCTAAAATTAAAAGTTCCAGCCGGCTGAGTTAAGCCTATATGAATAATTGATCCGCCCGGTTTAACCACTTCAATAGCCTGTTGTCTTGAAATCTCCAAACCCACTGTATCAAATACAATATCAAATTTATTACTTTCTATTTCACTATGATCTGGTGCAACATATTTTGCCTCTAAATATTTAGAGCACTCATTCAATCTCAATTTATTTGGATCAGATAGAATTATATTTTTACTTTTTTTAATTTTCGATAAAATTAAACCACATAATAATCCAATTGCACCACCACCTTGAATCAAAATTTTACACTCAGACAAAGGTTTTTTTAGAGATTGCTCACCAATTAATACTGCATGTAAAGAAACTGCCGTTGGTTCTGCTACTGGGGCTTCATTCTTATCTAATCCATCTGGGATTTCATAAATGTTTTTATCAGGCGTAGATATCAATTCAGCAAAGGCACCTTGTCTTTCAATCGGCTTGTTCATTCCTAATAAGACTCTATGAGGACAAAGATGTTCTCTTCCACTTGTGCAGTATTCGCATTTGCCACAAGTTATTAGAGGATTTAAAACGACATTTTTACCCTTAAATTTTCCATTTTGTACTTCACCGCTAACTTCATGACCTAATATTAATGGTGGATTTCTTCTTTCATCATGTCCATGATACGCGTGCATATCTGAACCACATATTCCAGAAGCATGAATTTTTAAAATACTTTCTCCTGAAACTTCAATTGGATTTGGTTCTTCCCTATAAACTAGTTCTTGTGTTCCAGTATATACTAATGCTTTCATATTATTTTTTTGCCAACAAGTAATACGTTATCCAGGCTACAAATGCACCAATTATCCACGCATAAGACTGTAAAAACATTAAATTTGTATTCCAAATTGTTGATGCTGAAAAAATAAAACCTAAAAATAAAGAATAAACAGCCTTTAAATGCCAGCCTCCTGAATAAAAATATAACCCTTCACCATCAATAGAATAAATATCATTATTACTTAGTTCTTTATTTTTAATTAAATAATAATCTGCAATCATAACTCCAAATAAAGGTCCAAAAAATGCAGCAAAGGTATCAATAAAAGATAAAATGCCAATCTGACTTATTATAGTAAGCCAAAATATTGACACCACAAATCCTAAAAATCCAATAATTAAACTAGATGATTTCAAATTTAATTTATTAGGAATAAAATTTATTAATGAATATTGAGAAGGTATAAAATTTGAAACCAAATTAGTAGATAAAGAGGCAACAATAATAAAAAGCAAGGCAATTATTGTAATGGTTAAATTATCAAATTTTCCAATAATATCATTTGGACTTGTTAAAATAGAATTTAGATCTAAAAACTTTAAATTAAGAAAAACATCAGATCCAATTACAATAAAAACTGAAAAAAAAGAAAAAACAATTAAATTTAAAACTAAAGATAAATTACCTTTTTTAAGTTCTTTTTCATTTTTAACATACCGAGAAAAATCACCAAAATTTACCAATATAATTGAAAAATACGCAAATACAGTTCCAGCAATAGTGATCACAGGCCAAATATTATTTTTATCAATTAAATTCTTATAATTAAATATTTCAACAAATGCTTTTGAGGTACTTTTCACATCATTAAGCAATACAACAAAAAAAAAGAATACTATTCCAGAGTAAACTATAATTGCTGAGTAATTAATTATTTTTTTATTAAAATTTATACCAATGCTAAATAAAAAGCTTTGAAGTAAAATAGCAATAATTATTGAGGTCCAATCAATAACATTTAAACCTAGTGTAAAAATTAAAAAAATATTATTTTCAAGAATTGAACTATCAAAAGTAAATAAAGAAATTCGAATTAAATAAGTAAATGCTTTTGATAAAAAATACGTTTGAACTCCAAACATAAATATACCAACCAAACATCTCAAAAATCCAAAATACTGAGCACCTTTGAACCCTAAAGAAGTTCTTAAAAGAACAGCAAATGGTAGACCGTATTTTTGAGAAGGTTTTCCAATCAAATTTGCAAGAAAGTACACTAATAACGAACCAATTAGAGTTCCAAAAAAGACAACTAAAGTGTTTAAATTATAAACAATGTACAAAGAAGCTATTAATGAAAAAGCTATAACACTCTGAATATTTACTGCCCAGAAACTAAACAAATCTTTCCAATTCCAAACTTTATAATTAGGATTCACACTTACAAGATCCCAATTTGATAGTGAGTATTTAACTTTTTTACGACTCATAATTAAATAATAAACTAATTAAGTATGATACAATATCTTTTTTTAGATACTTAAATTTAAATACTTATGAAAAAATTTATCACGAATAACATTGGTTATTTTGCAATGTTGATGGCAGTTATTGGATTTGGTTCTGGTCCACCATTTGTGACTTTAGCATTAAAAGAATTTTTCATAATTGATTTACTGGCTGTACGATTTTTAATTGCTTTTTTATTGATGCTTTTTTTCTGCATTTTAATGAGGGTAGATCTTTCGATAAAAGTAGTTGGATTAAAACCTTTTTTAATGGGATTGTTAAATCCATTTCTGGTAACACTTTCATTTCACATAGGTTTGCTGTTAACAAGTCCAGTTAATGGTGTAGCTATAATTAGTACGCTTCCACTTTTGCAACCATTTGTAGCAAAAATTTTTTTAAAAGAAAAAATAGAAATAAAAGTAATTATAGGTGTATTTGTCACTTTAATAGGAACATATTTATTGCTTACAAGCCAATTTAAATTAGGTGTTGGTAATTATCTAGGTGACTTAATTATTTTTCTAGGAATGCTTTGTGCATCAACTAACGAGGTAATTGGAAGAAAATTTATGCAAACAAAAGTAAATCAGTTATCTGTAAATACTTTTCAATATTTTACTGGTTTTGCACTTTCTTTTTTAATTCTTTTTATTATTTGGCCAAATTCTAGTTTTGAATACACTTATCATTTAGAACTTACCCCATCAGTAATGGCTGCTCTAACTTTATCTTTTATAACTTTTGCGGCATATTTATTTTATAATTATGCTTTAAGAAGACTTCCTTTGGGACGTATAAGCTTAATGTATCCGCTTACTGGTCCAATTGGAGCAACTTCTGCCTGGATAGTGATAGATGCTGAAATTAACTTTAAAATATTTTTATCTTTGGGAATAATTTTAATAGGAACAATAATTCCTTATGTTAATAAAAAATCTTAAATTAGGGAGATGGATACATTACTTCAGGTAACCAAAGTGCAATTTGAGGAAATATTATGATTAATATTAATCCAATTAATTGGATAACCATAAATTGCATCATTCCTAAATATATATCTTTTAAATCCCAATCAGGAACTACCCCTTTTAGAAAATAAGCAGATAATGCAACAGGTGGAGATAGCCATGCGGTTTGCAAATTGACTGCGACTAAAATTGCAAACCAAGTTAAATTAAATCCTAGTTCCTGCACTAAAGGTAAAAGAATTGGCAATACAATTAATACTATAGGTACCCACTCTAATGGCCATCCTAATAAGAAGATAACTGCCATCATTATTGCTAAAATCCAATATTTATTAATTTCTAAATTGAGTAAGTAATCAGTTAAAAGTGATGGAGTGCCTAACTTAGAAAAAACTGCTCCAAAAAAATTAGATGCAGCAACAAGAAACATAATCAAAGCTGTGATTTCTAAAGTTTTAATTAAAGCCTCTTTTAATCCTTTAAAAGTCATTTTTTTATAGGCCAAAGCTAAAACAATAGATCCAAAAGCTCCCATCCCAGCTCCTTCCGTTGGAGTTGCTAAACCAAACAAAATACTTCCTAACGCAAAAAATACTAAAGCTGCTGGTGGAACTAAGCCCATAAAAAATTCATACCAAACTTTACCCATATTAGTTGGTCTTTCATTGGCTGGTAAAACTGGACCTAGTTTAGGATTTAAAAAACATCTTAAAGTAGTGTAACCTGCGTACAAGCATGCAAGCATTATTCCAGGAATTATTGCTGCAGCAAATAAATCTGTAACTGGAATTTCTAAAACAGGACCCATAACTACCAACATAATGCTAGGTGGAATTAAAATTCCAAGAGTTCCACCTGCACAAATTAAACCGGCTGACAATCTTGTATCATAACCAGATCTAATCATCGTCTTACCTGCCATAATTCCTAAAATTGTAACTGAAGCTCCAACAATTCCAGTTGCTGCAGCAAATATTGTAGATACAAACATAACTGCATAAAATAATGCTCCTCTAGTTTTAGAAAGCATTAGTTGGACAGAATTAAACAATCTTTCCATTAAACCAGCTTGTTCCATTAGAATTCCCATAAAGATAAAGAGCGGGACTGCCGCGAGGGTATTCTCGGTCATTATCATATTGAATTGGAGTGTCATTAGGTAAAAAACTAATTTTCCAAAACCCCAATAACCAAATACAAGCCCTAAAAATATTAAAGTGAACGAAATTGGAAAACCAATAAAGATTGCAAATAACATGCAACCAATCATTATTGCACCAATTATTTCAGGTGTAAAAAATTCCATTATGGCCATCTTCCTTTTACAAAGGCATAGTAGCTCTTAAGAACCTCAGATACTCCTTGAACCAATAATAAAAAAGCTCCTATAGGCATACAACTTTTTAATGGCCACATTATTGGCATCCATGTAGTATCCATTGCCCTTTGAATTCTGACTTTGCCCCCCAAGCATTCCATAAGATCTGAACGTCCACAAATAGATGTGTAAGCGTAATCAAAGCTAACCCAGAAAAATACTAAGAAACCAGGGAAAAAAAATAATAAATATAAAAATAAATCTACTTTGGCTTGATTTTTTACTTTCCAGTTTCGATATAAAAAATCAGCTCTTATGTGTATTCCTTTTGATAAAGTATACGCTGCACCTAACATAAATAATGCGCCAGCTAACATTCTACTAATATCAAATGACCAAAGTGTAGGTCGATTAAAGAAATGCCTTCCAATTACTTCATAAACCATTGCAAATATTAAAGGCACTGTTATCCAGCAAACAATTTTGCCAGTAACAAGCATATTTCTGTCAATAAATTCTATTGTTTTTGCCATCCAAGGATCCATGTCCTTTGGCATTTTTGTGCTAGTACGACGTTCAGCGATAAGCTCATCGGTTATGTCCAGATTTTCACTAACGTTCTCTTTAGACTTTTTTTCAACCATTGAGCAATTTAATTAATTTTGATTATTAAAAAACGGGGATAAATTTAATTATCCCCGTTTTAAATTAATTTTTATTGTTGTTTTGCAAATGCAGTACCAATAGATGCATCAGATGTTTCCATCTGAGAAATAAATGGCACAACTATTTTCGCATGCGCTGTCATATGATCATACACTTCTTTAAAGAAAGCATTTTCTGCAGCGTTCTTTTTAAGAGTTGCTTGAGCAGCATTCATGTACTCAGTGAAATAATCAGCTGGTGTATCCCATAATTTTACACCATGATTTTCAGTAAGATCAATCAATGCTTTTCCATTTTCTACAGCTCTATTAGTGATGTTTCTAGTAATCATCGCTTCAGATGCAATTTCCATTGCATATTTTTGATGATCAGTTAGAGAATTATATACATCACCATTGATGTAAATATCACCATTAACTACGTTTTGGTGTAAACCTTGTAGGTAGTAGTTTTTTAGAACTTTTTGGAAACCAAAAACTGAGTCTGGCTTTGGACAACACCATTCAGCAGCATCGATAGTTCCTTTTTCAAGTGCTGGTAAAATATCACCACCTGATAAAGACACAGATGCAATACCAATATCTTTATAAGTTTGTCCTGGGATTCCTGGAGGAGTTCTGAATCTATACTTTCTGAAATCATCCATGCTTGTAATTGGCTCTTTAAACCAACCTAATGCCTCAGGTCCAGATGAAGCCATCACGAAACCTTTAACATTCATACCCATTTCATCCCAAAGTCTGTCGTACAACTGTTTTCCACCGTTATCAAAATACCATGCTAACCATGATTTAGTTGATAATCCGATACCTCCACCTGCAACAGGTGAACCGAACAACATAGCAGCTGGGTGGTAGTTAGACCAGTAGTGTGTCCAAGCAGCACCACCATCAACTAAACCTTTGTCAACAGCTTCTAGTGTTTCTTTCATACCAACAACTTCACCTTTTGATAAAAGTTCAAATACTAACTCTCCTCGAGTTAATTGAGTAACTCTATCAGTCCACATCTTTACGATTTGACCATCGTAAGAAGTTTTAGGAAAAGTAAGTTGGATTTTTAAAGTTTTAGCAGAAGCAGTACTAATTAAAGATACCGCAAAAACTAAAGCTAAAATCATTGAAGTGATTTTTTTCATTTATTTCCCTCTCTTTATTTATTTATTAAGACTTAATAATTTTCGTAGTAAACATTATTGAAATAAGAAAGTAAAGTGATTAAAATAATTATATATAAATTTTAAATATAATTTTTATTAATTCTAAACTAATCTTCGCCCTTAGGGTCAAAAGGATAATCCCACGCATCACCACCAATTTTTTTTGAAATACCTGAGTAATCAGTATCCGCATCACCCTCCTCACAAAAATCTGAAAAAATTTTTAAAGCAGCTTTTCCTAAAGGTGTGCTTGCATTAACAGAAGTAGCTGCGTCATTTGCTAAATTTAAATCTTTTTTCATCATAGCTGCTGTAAAACCTGGTCTATATTTATTATTTGAAGGAACTCCGTCTGTTAAATCAGGTAAGGGAGTATAATTTGTGAGTGCCCAATTGTTACCTGATGCCTCTTTAATTATTTTATGAACTTTTTTTATATCCATTTTTAATCTTTTTGCCAACATCAAAGCCTCAGATGCTGCTATCATCGAAATTCCAAGAGACATGTTGTTACAAATTTTTACACCAACCCCACTTCCTTGATCTCCAGCATGTAGTATTTTTTGTCCCATTATCTCTAAAAGTGGTGAAGCTAATTTTACTGCATCATTACTACCACCAACTAAAAAATTCAATTTTCCAACTCTAGCACCCATCACACCACCAGTAACTGGAGCGTCAATCATTTTTATTCCCAAAGACTTTGCTTCATCTCCTACCTTTAATGAAGTTTCAATATCTATTGTTGAACATTCAATAATTAAACAATCTTTAGAAATTTTTTTTAAAATTCCATTCTCACCAAGATATAATTCATAAACATGTTTTCCTTCTGGTAACATTGATATTACAGTTGAAGCATTGGATAAAAGATCATCTAAAGAATTTACAACATTTAAACCTGTCTTTTTTGCAGTTTTAATTGCGTGTTCTGAAACATCGAAAACTTTAACCTGTTTTCCGGCTTTTACTAATTGTTGTGCCATGGGATTTCCCATGTTTCCTACTCCAATAAATGAAATATGATTACTCATCTATATTTGAACTCCCTCTATTAATTAATACTGTTTTACTTTGGGTGAAATGATTGATCATACTATCAAATGCATATTCTTTTCCAAGACCACTCATTTTTAATCCACCATAAGAAACATTTGCTCTTGGAGCTACACATTGATTAACTTGAACAAAACCTGCATCTATTTCCTCAACAAATTGAAGTGCTCTTGATAGATTTTGTGTCCATAAAACTGCTGACAATCCAAAAGGAGTATCATTTGCACTCTCAATAACTTCGTCAAATGATTTAAATGGGATTGCACAAGCAACTGGACCAAATATTTCTTCCTGACACACAGGCGACTTTACTGGAACCCCCGACAATAAAGTAGGTTCATAAAAAAAACCTTCTTTGTATTCACCACCTTTTTTTTGATTACCTCCATGTAGAACTTTTGTTGATGAGTTTTCTTTTGCAATATTCATATAATGTAATGTTCTTTTCAATTGATCCTCTGAAATTATTGCTCCTACATCTGAATTTTCATCTAAAGCATTTCCCATTTCAAGATTTTTTAATCTATCAACAACGCCATCTAAAACTTTTTCATAAATTTTTTCTTGTATATAAACTCTTGAGCCAGCGGTACATGCTTGTCCTTGTCTGGTATATCTCATACCATCGATTACACCAGGTATAGCAATATCAAGATCTGCATCGCTCATGATTATATTAGGATTTTTTCCACCGAGTTCTAATGTTACCGGACAAAGTTTTGGAGCTGCTTTTTGAGCAATAATTTTACCAACATTAAATGAGCCAGTGAAAGTAATTTTTCTTACATCGGGATGAGACAAAAGTGGCTCTCCGCATTCTTCTCCGTATCCAGAAATAACATTTAAAACTCCTGGAGGAAGTTCTTGTTGAAAAATCTCTGCTAATAGTAATGCACAGAAAGGTGCTTGTTCAGCTGTCTTTAAAACAACAGTATTACCAGCTACAATTGCTGGAGCTATCTTTGCAACAGTTAAAAATAAAGGAGCATTCCAAGGAACGATAGCACAAACAACTCCAATTGGATCTCTTGTTGTGTAGTGTAAAGTATTTGCAATATTTGGAGGATAATTCTCACCTTTAATCTCTCCAGATAAACCAGCAAACATCCTAGTTAATTCAATTGAGGCGGAAGTTTCTGGTTTAGCTTGTGTTCTTAAAGCGTTCCCTGTGTCCAGAGCTAGTAAAGTTTCAATCTCATCTCTTCTTTGCTCAAGTTTTCTAGCACCTAATTCTACCAATCTTCCTCTTTCTCTTGCTGGTACTTTCTTCCATTCTTTAAAAGCATTTAGAGAAGATTTTACTGCAAGATTAACTTCAACCTTATTGCATTGGGGAGCTTCACCTATATTTTCTCCTGTGCTTGGATTTATTACATTAATTTTATTATTAGTTGATGATGAGATTAATTTACCGTCTATTAAAATTTTATTTGATAATCTTTTTGCATTTTTGTTTGCTTTTTCGAAATTACTTAAAAAATCACTCATAATTACAATTCACCTTCTCTTGTTTTAGCAGCTAACCAACCACCATCAATTTTAATCTCCGATCCATTAATAAAATCAGATTCATTAGAAGATAAAAAAATTGCTGCTCCAACTATATCAGATGGTAGTCCCCACCTACCAACAATTGTTTCTTTTCCCCATTGCTCACCATGAGTTGGGTCTTCTGCATATTTTTTATTAAATGGTGTAGATATTAGACCTGGACAAATTGTATTGACATTTATATTTGATCCTTTCAAATCTATAGCAAGAGCTCTGGTTAAACCCAGTATTCCACTTTTGGCTGCAACATATCCTACACGATCAGGTCTCCCCATAAAACTAGCGATCGAACCAAAATTTATAATTTTACCTTTACC
This sequence comes from Pelagibacteraceae bacterium AG-390-M19, assembly GCA_003279765.1. GTDB lineage: Bacteria > Pseudomonadota > Alphaproteobacteria > Pelagibacterales > Pelagibacteraceae > Pelagibacter. The sequence continues at coordinate 13,707 of QCHC01000001.1, forward strand.
TATTTTTTTCATCTCAGGTATTACTGCCTGACAACAAATATATGGTCCAGTAAGATTAACAGAAATCATGTCATCCCAATCACTTAAGTCATGATTTTCAAGTTTTTTAACATGTCTTATCCCAGCGTTATTAATCAATATATCTATTTGATCAAATCTATTAATTGTTTCTGATATCAAATTTTTAACACTTGCTTCGTTTGAAACATCGGTTTCTACGTAAATTGCATCACCATTATTTTTTACGATTTCTTTAACAACATTAGAAGAGTTTTCTTTATCTAAATCTGCAACAACAACTTTAGCTCCCTCTTTGGCAAGGCCTAAGGAAATTTCTTCTCCTATACCTTTTCCACCACCTGTAACAATTGCAACTTTATTTTTTAATTTCATTTTTATTACTAAATATTATTTCATGATTAAATACAAAAAAAAATTATTGTTTTTAAGCTCTAAAAAATAGGTATACTTTTGATACTATGATTAAATTTGAGAGTATTAACAACTTTTTAAAATTAATAGGAGGAAAATGGAAAATTAAAATTTTAGCTGAATTACATATAGGATCTAGAAGATTTTCTGAATTAAAGAACAATTTAGATGGAATTACTGCGAGAATGTTAATTAGAGAATTGAGAAATTTGGAAAATGACACTCTAATAAAAAAAAGGATTAACAATAAAATAAATGATTATATTTTAACTGATTTTGGTAAATCCAGTGCTTACATAATTGAAGCTATAAACGATTGGGGAAATAATAAGAAACGTAAAATTAATAAAGTGATTGAAAATGATTATCGTGTAATTGATTTATTTCAGGAAGAAATACGTATCAAAAAGATACAGAGCCAAAGAATTAAAAATAAAAACTAATTATAACTTACAAGCGGTTTATTGCTTTTTATCCAAGATTGAATTCCTCCATCAAGAACATACACATTTGTAAAACCTAAATCTTCAGCAAATGCATTACCTAAAATTTCAGCAGTTTTTCCGTCATGACTTATAAAAATCAATTCAATTCCTTGAGACTCAGCACCTGCTAAAGCCCTAACTTTATCCATTAAATAAACATTGAATTTACCATTAATATCAAATGCTGTTTCTTGAAATGAACCTTTAATTACACCTGTCTTTTTCCATTGATTATCAAGCCTAATATCTAATGCCACTGCATTTTCATTAATTAAATTTTCTAGTTTTTCACTATCAATTTTTTCATAATTAGGACTCAAAACATCTAGAATTTTAAATTCAAAGATCAAGTTTGAATTTGGTGGGATTAATTCGCCTGCACCCTTTTCGCCATATGCAAGCATTGAAGGTATTTTAATTTTTCTTTTAGAACCTTTGTTTGCTCCCACTATTCCTTGCTCAAACCCTGGAATAACTTCTTTCATTCCTATTTGAAAAACTAATGGTTTGTCTTTACCAACATTAGTGTCAAAGACTGTTCCATCTTCAAAAGAACCTGTGTATTCAATTTTTACCCAAGAATGATTTACAACTTTTAAACCATTTCCTTTAGTATCATTAATGATTTCAATATTTTCTGCTAAAAGAAAGTTAATTTTAAAAAGTGTTAAAATAATTATTACAAAAATTTTTTTCATTTATGAGATATATTAAAACCCTTATACATTTTTTTTTTAACTTTATTACAGATTTTTCTATACTGAGGCAATCCTGCTGGATAAGGTATAAAAGTTTTTGGTTTACCTGGAATATTATCACCCTTATACCAAGAATTTTTTGCTTTCATAAAAAGAGATTTATTGGCTAATGTATTTATTTTTTTAACCCAATTTTCAGCTTCTTTAGCTTCAGGTTCAACTGAAAGACTATTTGATTTTTCTAAATATTTAATAAATTCAGATATCCATTCTACATGCTGTTGAATTTGTGCAGGAACATTAGTTAATACTGAAGGACTACCAGGTCCAGATATGATAAAAAAATTTGGAAAATTTGGTATCATTAAGCCTAAATATGTTGTCGGACCATTTTTCCAATATTTGTTTAATTTAATATTTTTTCTACCAGTCAAATTTAAAGACAAAATAGGACCTGAAAGCGCATCATAGCCTGTTGCAAAAATTATTTTATCAAATTTTAATTCCTCATTATTTGTCTTTATCCCATTTTTTGTAATCTTGACTATTGGATTTTCTTTTAAATCAATTAAACGAACATTTTTTCTATTAAATGTTTCAAAATAATCTGTATTTAAAGTTGGTCTTTTTGAAGTAAATGGATGACCAAAATCTGTAAGTTTTTTTGCAATTTCTTTGTCTTGAACAATATTTATTATTTTTTGCTTTATATAGTTTGAGGCTATTTTGTTGGCATTTAATTTTTTAGTTATATCGCTAAAACATGCCCTAAATGATAAACCTCCATTTAGCCATGCTTTTTCTAAAATTTTTAATCTTTTACTCTCATTAAAATCAAAAATAGATTTTTTCGAAAATTTAAATGCATGACCACCAGGTGTCTTTGTAAGTAGATTTTTAATTTGTTTGTAATTTTTTTTAGTATTTTTAATAAATGTTTTTGTAAGTTTTCTGTTTCTTGCTGGAACACTATAATTTGGTGTCCTTTGAAATATTGTGAGTGATTTTGCAGATTTTGCTACAACTGGGGCAATTTGTATTCCACTTGATCCTGTTCCAATTTGTGCAACTTTTTGATTTTTAAAACTTATTTTTTTATCTGGCCATCTTCCACTGTGATACCACTCTCCTTTAAAACTTTTAATGCCCTTAATATTTGGTACATTTGCTGCAGATAATGATCCAACTGCACTTATTAAATATTTGCAATAAAATACTTTTTTTTTATTTGTTTTTACTCTCCATAAATTTTTTTTATCTAAATAATCAGCTGAAATGACCTTATTGTTAAAAATTATATTTTTTCTTAAGCTAAGCTTTTTCTCTACATATTTAAGATAACTGAGGATTTCTTTTTGATTAGGATATCTTTCTTTCCATTTCCAATTTTTGTAAATTTCTTCAGAAAAAGTATAGCAATAAATATGGCTCTCTGTATCACATCTCGATCCCGGATATTTATTCCAATACCAAGTACCTCCTATGTCCTTACCTTCTTCAATAACAAGAGTTTTTAAACCTAATTGATCTCTACATTTGTGTAATTGATAAAGGCCAGAAAAACCTGCTCCTATAATTATTGCGTCTAAATACAAATTTTTAATTAAATTGTGTGGTTTTTAAAAATTTTACTTCCACCTTTATTTTTACCACTGAGTAAATGTAACTCTCTTTGAAGTGAATAACCTACTTTGTCTTCTATGGTTTTTGCACCCACATGATCAAAAAAAGATGTAGCTGGCATATATCTATACGTAAGTCCCGCTCTTCTTTTTCCAGAATTATTTGCTCTGGATCCATGAAATAAATAAACATCATGCATTGAGAACATTCCTGGCTTTAGATGAACTGATTTTGCTTGGTCTTTAATTTCATCAATATTTTTTAAAGTTTGATTCAAGGTAACATTCGTAGACTCTAGTGTATTGTGCTCAGCTAACTTTTTATCTAAATGTGAGCCTGGTATATATTGTAGTGGACCATTTTCTTCTGTAACTTCATCAATTGATAACCAAACAGTTACTGACTCCAATGGTTTTATAGGCCAGTATTCACCATCTTGGTGCCAAGGTGTTTCTTTGCCATTTTTTTCTTTTTTACAAAATAATGATGACCCCCAAAGAATTATATCTTCTCCGATTAATTGCTTAACCTCTTGTATAATTTCTGGATACATTGCAAATTCCAAAAATTTACCGTCTCTCTCATACAAACCACTGACAAATTCATTATTTTCACCTTTATGATCTTCAAGATATTTATCTAAGGCTGAATTTAAATCTTTTATTTTATCAGAGGATAATTGAGTTGAGCTTTTTACTAAACCATCATTGTTGTATGTCTTAATTTGATCAACCGAAAGCATAATAAAACATATTGAATATTTGTTTTATTGTCAAATTTTAAGTTTAATAAATATATATAAAGTCTATATTTATTTTTTTCTAATAATTCAAAATGAAAAATATTTATACTTGGTCAGCCAAACCTACACAAAGAAATCTCACAGTTGCTGATCTTAAATCTTTGAAAGGAAAAAAAAAATTTACTCAAGTTAGAGCAAATACATTTGATGAAGCCTTTGCAGCAGAAGAAGCTGGTATTGATATGATTGTTGCAAATGCAAAAAATATTATTGAAGTTAGAAAAGGTTCAAATAATTTATTCTTAACAGCGTCATTATTTTGGGAGGAATTTGTTACTAAAGAAGAAATTTTAAAAGGTGCGTTTAAAGCATTAGAAAATGGAGCTGACGCAATTTTTACTCCAAGAAACACTGAAGTTATAGAAATGTTATCTAATGAAGATATTCCTGTAATGGGTCATCTTGGTTTAGTACCAAGAAAATCATCTTGGTTTGGTGGTTTAAGAGCTATCGGCAAAACCCCAAAAGAAGCTCATGAACTTTTCCAAAAATTCAAAGATTTAGAAAATGCAGGAGCCTTCGCAGTAGAAGGTGAAGTTATACCAGAAAATGTAATGAAAGAAATTTCAGATAGAACAAGCATGATAACTGTGTCTATGGGTTCAGGTAAAAAAACTGATGTTATATATTTGTTTATGGAAGATATTTGTGGAGATAATCTAATTCCCCCTAGACATGCAAAAGCATATGGAAATTTATTAAAACTCAAACAACAAGTAAATATTGAAAGATTAAAAGCATTAAAAGCTTTTAAAAAAGATGCATTAAGTGGAAAATTCCCTCAAAAAAAACAATCAGTAATTATAAGCAACCAAGAATTTAAAAAATTTTTAAATTTATTGAATTCATAGATTATTTAATTTTTTTACTTTATAAGCAATTGAAATGGAAATCTTTGATTATATAATTCTTGGTGGGGGATCAGCTGGTTGTGTTCTGGCAAATAGACTGTCTGCAAATCCTAAAAATAAAGTTTTGCTTCTTGAAGCTGGTGGTAAGGATACATATCCATGGATCCATATTCCAGTTGGTTACTTTAAAACGATGCATAATCCAAAAGTAGATTGGTGTTTTAAAACTGAACCTGATGAAAAAATGAATAATAGATCGATTAGATATCCAAGAGGTAAAACTCTTGGAGGAAGTTCCTCTATCAATGGCCTTTTGTGGATAAGAGGACAAAGTGAGGATTATAATATTTGGCGCCAGTTAGGTAATACAGGCTGGGGTTGGAATGATGTTCTGCCCTATTTTTTAAAATCAGAAAATAATGAATTAGGTAAAGGTGAGTTTCATAATGACAGTGGTCCAATTACAGTAGCAAATAAAAAAATTAATTTAAAGCTACTTGATGAATTTCAAAATGCTGCTGAAGAATATGGAATACCAAAAACAAATGATTTTAATACTGGAGATAATACTGGTGTAGGTTTTTTTCAATTTACAACAAGTTTTAATAAAACTGGTTTAAAGTTAAGATGTAGTGCTGCAAAAGGATATTTAAATCCAGTAAAAAAGAGGTCAAATCTAAAGATTGTTGTAAAAGCTCACGTACAAAAAATAAATTTTGAAGGAAAGAAAGCTATTGGCGCTAGTTATTATAAAGGTGATAAGCTTGTTGAAGTAAAAGCTAATAAAGAAATAATTTTATCTGCTGGTGCTATTGGTTCGCCCCATATTCTTCAAGTATCAGGCATAGGAAATAAAGAAAAACTAAAAAAACTTGGTATTAATATAGTGCATGAGTCTAATGGTGTAGGGATGAATTTGCAGGATCATTTAATGTTTAGGCCAGTTTACAAAGTAAAAAATTTAAAATCTTTAAATAGAAAAGTCGAAAGTTTATTTGGTAGGTTTATGATGGGGCTTGAGTATATTTTTAACCAAAGTGGGCCTGTTACTATGGGTGCAAGTCAGGTTTGTGGTTTTGTTAAAAGCGATCCATCTAGAGCAACTCCAAATTTACAGTTTCACGTTTCACCAGTAAGTACTGATATATTAGGAGTAACCCCTATGCATGATTTTGAAGGAATAACTCCTACTGTCGCAAATATTAGACCCACAAGCCGAGGTGAAATAAATATAGTTAGCTCTGACAGTAGAGTTTATCCAAAAATTAAAATGAATTATTTATCAACTGACGAGGACAGAAAAGTTGCAGCAACTGGTTTAAAAATAATTCGTAAAATTATGCTAGAGACAGAGACTTTTAAAAAATATGAACCAGAAGAATATAGACCAGGTGTTCATATAACTGATGATGAGGAATTAGTAAAAGAAGGTTCAAATTTTACTCAGACAATATTTCACCCGGTTGGAACGTGTAAAATGGGTCAGGATGAAATGTCAGTTGTTGATGAAAAACTAAAAGTAAAAGGTATTGATAATCTTAGGGTAATAGATGCCTCTATAATGCCCAATATAACCTCTGGAAACACTAATGCACCTACAATAATGATTGCAGAAAAAGGTGCTGACATGATACTAGAGCATTAATGTTTGCAGAATATTTTACACCAGAACAGATTGCTATTTTAACTCAAATTATTTTTATAGATTTAGTTCTAGCTGGTGACAATGCCATTATAATTGGAATGGTAGCTTCCAAATTTCCTGTTGAACAAAGGAAGAAAGTTATATTTTGGGGAATTGGTGGTGCAGTAGTTTTAAGAATAATATTAACCTTGCTAACTGCATATCTCTTACAAATTACTGGGCTAAGACTTATTGGAGGAATTTTACTTCTTTATATTGTTTACAAACTTTATGTTGATGTAATAAAAGGATCTGACACAGAAGAAGACATAAAAGTAGATAACTCAAGTTTTTTAAAAGCAATTTGGACTGTGTTACTTGCTGATTTTACAATGAGTTTAGATAATGTTTTGGGTGTGGCAGGTGCTGCAGGAGATCATTATGGATTACTTGTATTTGGATTAGTTCTATCGATTGTTTTAATGGCAACTGCCGCAACATTAATTTCTGGATGGATAAAAAAATACAAATGGATTGCATGGGTTGGATTATTAGCAATATTAATAGTAGCTGTTGAGTTGATTTATACAGATATTAAAATAATATTCTTTTAATGTATCTTCAAAAAATTAATCTTAAAAATAAGTACGCGCTAGTTACCGGTGCTGGCAAAGGGCTTGGAAGAGCTTGTTCTATTGCACTGGCAGAAGCTGGTGCGATTGTAATAGCATTAAGCAGAACAGCCTCTGATTTAAATAAACTAGAAAAAGACATAAAAAAAATTAAAGGTAAAGTGATTAAAGTTCCTTGTGATGTAATGAATTATGAAGAACTAAAAACAAAATTAGAAAAAATCAAAATTATTGATGTCTTAGTAAATAATGCTGGAACCAATATCCCTGAACCCTTTGAAAAAATCAAACAAACAAGCATGAACTACTTAGTAGATTTAAATCTTAAAGCTGCATTTAATGTTGCCCAATTAGTTGTAAAAAAAATGCTAAAAAATAAAAAAAGACCTGGCTCTATTATTAATATGTCTTCCCAATTAGGTCATGTCGGTATGGGTGGTAGAAATGTTTATAATATGACCAAATTTGGAATTGAAGGTTTAACAAAGGGTATGGGTGTAGAGTTAGCTAAAAGAAATATAAGAGTTAATACCGTTGCTCCTACGTTTGTTGAAACTCCAATGGTTAAAAATTTCTTTAAAAATAAAAAATTTAAAAAACTGGCACTTGGAAACATTCCAATGGGAAAAGCAGCAACTGAAAGTGATGTAGCAACAACAGTTTGTTTCTTAGCCTCACCTGCTTCCTCAATGATAACTGGAACATCAATTATAATAGACGGTGGATGGACAGCTCAGTAATAAATAGATTTTTTCTAATATTTTTCTTTTTTTTTTCAACTGCAAACGCAATAGAATTTCAAGGTAAATTCTTACAAGGTAATTTTATTTTAGGTAAAACAAATCCTGATGCTAAAATAATTGTTGGAAAAAAAGAAGTAAGGGTATCAAAGGATGGTTTTTTCGTTTTTGGTATTGATAGAGATCAAAAATATGATCTTACTTTCACAAAAATTTTTGGTGGAAAAAAAACCACAATAACAAAAAAAGTTTTAAAAAGAAAATACAACATTCAAAGAATAGATGGCCTGGAAGAAAGCAAAGTAACGCCACCTGAATCAGTTTATAAAAGAATAAAAAAAGAAAATAATGCAATTGGTGAAGCAAGAGCAATTAATTCTGAATTACAGTTTTTTACACAAAAATTTATAATGCCTGTTGAAGGTATAATTAGCGGTGTTTATGGTAGTCAAAGAATTTTAAATGGTAAACCAAGATGGCCACATTACGGAATTGATATAGCAGCAAAACAAGGAACAATGATTAAATCGTCAGGTTCAGGAAAAGTTACAATGGCTGAGGATGATTTATATTACACCGGTGGTACAGTAATTATGGATCACGGCCATGGTATATCAACAATATATTCACATTTAGAAAATGTTTTAGTTTCTGTGGGAGATTTAATTAATCAAGGAGATATTATTGGAACAGTAGGATCGACAGGAAGATCAACTGGACCTCATCTTGATTTTAGAATTAATTGGTTTCAAACTAGATTGGATCCAATGTCTGTTTTAAAAAATTAGAAAAAAAACATCCAAATACCAACAAGGATCAATATTAATCCACCCATTTGATTTAAAATTTTTAAATATTTTGATGCTATGATTTCTCTAAACTTACCAAATACAAATGCATATGAGCTATCAAATATTGTAGCTACAATTATAAAGATAATTCCAAAATAAATTATCTGATAGCTGACAGGTTCATCTATATTAATAAATTGAGGAATAAATGCACCGAGGAATAAAAAGATTTTTGGATTAGTTAAAATCACTATTAATCCTTGGAGAAAATATTTTTTTTCAAATTTAGTTACTTGAGTTTTGTTTAAATCAATATCTGACTTAATTGTAATTACTCCAAGTGAAATTAAATAAATCGCGCCTAAAATTCTTAAATATTTAATTATCACTTCTAGAAAAGGAGAAACTATTTCAAATCCAAGTGCTAATAAAAGTAACAAAATTAAAACACCAACTTGGGTACCAAAAACATTTAATAACCCTGCTTTTACACCAGATTTTAAAGAATTAGCAATTATCAGACTAACAGTAGGTCCTGGTACTATCACTATTAAAAAACTTGCTATAACAAAATATAGTAATACAAAATCCATATCAGTCTGAATTAATCAATAACAACTTGAAAGAAAAATAAAATAAAAAAATGAAATTTAAATCAAAAGAAACACTAGGAATTATTTTTGCAATAATTGCTTATTTTTCATTTTCAATTCTTGATGCAGTTCAAAAAACTGCAGTAATTCACTATTCTATATTTCAATTGTTATTTATTAAATATACTTTTGTACTTTTGTTAAGCATGATAGAGGCAAAAAGAGCTAACAATACTAATTTTTATAGATCTAATAATTTAAAACTTCAAATATCAAGAAGCCTGCTATCAATTTTAGAGTCTGGATTTTTTGTTTTATCTTTTAAACATTTGTCTTTAGCAAATGCGCATAGCATAGGTGCACTTGCACCAATAATTATAGTTGCTTTATCTGTATTTATTTTAAATGAGAGAGTATCAATCAAAACTTGGATAGCAATATTTATAGGTTTTATTGGAGTTTTGATTATTATTAGACCTGCATCTGATGTATTTAGTGTAAATTCTTTTATCCCTTTGTTAGCAGCTTTTTTTCTAGGTCTTTATCAAGTAGCAACAAAAAAAATAACTGAATATGATGCTCCTGAAGTATCCTTGTTCTATTCTTCTTTAGTTGGGATTATTATAACTTCAATAATGGCATTTAATTTTTGGCAACCTATTGATTTTAATTCTTTATATTTCTTTGTGCCAATTGGTTTATTTTTTTCATTAGGTATATACTTTCAAATATTAGCACTCAAAAACGCAAGAGCTAGCATAATTCAACCCTTCCATTATACTTTAATTTTTTGGGCAATAATTTTTGGATTTTTCTTTTATGATGATGTTCCAGATTTATTTACTATTATAGGAGCAATAATAATTACAACTTCAGGAATATTTGTTATAAATCAAACTAAAAAAAAATAAATTTAAAACTTATATGACAAGAACACTTAAAGAAAAATTTTCAGATAAATTAGTAAATGCTTTTCTAAAAAACAAAATCATTTCTCCAATACCTAGTAAATTTACAAAAAAACTTACTGAAGCAGACAAATTTAGAAAATTGTGTGAAAGCAAAATTAAAGATCCCATAATAGGTTTTAAAGCTGGTGGAACAGGTATTCCATTAATGAAAAAACTAAAAGAAAAAGAACCTTTTATTGCATCTGTTTTTAAAAAAAACTTAATAAAAAGCGGTAAGAAAGTAAAAATAAACAAATATACTTTAGGTATTGAGGTTGAAGTTTGTTATTTAATCAAAAAAAATTTTTTCTCCTCTAAAGGCAAAATATCCAACAAAAATGTATCTAAATATATTTCGCACATGGCACCTTGTATCGAAGTAGTTGGATATAGACAAAAAAGAAAAGGTATTACTTCTTTTGGAGATTTAAGCAGTGACTTTGGGGGTAATATTAAATTTTTAATAGGTCAAAAGAAAAAATTTAAAAAAATTAACATAGGTAATTTAAAAACAAATATTGCAAATAAAAAAGCTAAACAAAGTGTAGATGGAAATACTAATGCTGTTTATATAAATCCAATAAATTCTTTAAGATTTATTTTAAATAAAGTTAAAAAAGATAAAATTAATTTAGACAAAGATTTTTATGTTTTCACAGGATCTACGGTTGGAGTTGTTCCAATAGTTAAAAAAGGAATACATTCTGCTAAAATTGAAAAACTTGGATCTGTAAAGGCAAATATTGTTTAAATTTCAGATCTAGCTCTTAAACGTTCATAAATTAATCTTGTTTTAATCCCTAAATTTAAAAAAGGTTGAGGTGGTAACCAAGTAGGTTTGTTTCTTGCTTCAATTGTTTTTATTTCACTTGTATTTTCATTAATTGCTTTAAGTGCAATTTGTTCACCAAATAAAGTTCCTACGCCAATACCTGATCCGTTATAACAACCTACAGCAAAAATATTACTATCAATTTTTTCAAATATTTGAGAGCTATTCCTTGTTCTTGATACAATTCCAGACCAGGATGATTTAATTATATCATTGGGTAATTGAGGAAATCTTTTTTGTATTCCAATTTTCTGACTTATAGATCTTTTTTCAAGAATTTTTTTAGACATATTAAATGGACTGTGAACTTCGGCTGTATTTCTTATTAAAATTCTTCTATCTTTTGTCATTCTAATTGTGGCGCCCATTGGCCTTACAGGTAGTACTCCCCACTCTTTTGGTTCTCCGATAGATTTAAATTCTTCATCGGATAATCTTCTTGTCATACTGGCAGTTAAAGTAATAGGAAAATTATAATATGATTTTATACCTAATGATTTCATAAAACCATTCGTAGCAAAAATAATGTTTTTTGTTTTAATTGTTCCGTTTTTGAAATTACAATAAATAAAATCTTTATTTTTAGACCAATTTAATAAACAAGAATTTTCATACAAATAAACATTGGAAGGTAGAGCATCAACCATTGCCCTAACTAATTTTCCTGGATGTAGTAAAATACCACCCTTTGTATAAAGTCCAATATTATAAAAATAAGTACCTAATCTTTCAGATAACTCCTTATTTCCTAATATACTATGTTCAAATCCTAGTTTGGATAATGTGTTAGAAAAATTTTCTAAAATTTTTTTATCTTCAATTTTTGAGGAAGCAAAATATTTTCCACTTTCATTCAAATCACAATCTACTTGGTGTTCTTTAATAAATTTTTTTACTACATCTATTCCTAATGAATAAATATCAGCTTTCTTTTTATAATTTTCCAATTCTTTATTTGATGTAAAACCATCATTCAAAGTTGTATCAACCAAATAACCTGAATTTCTACCACTAGCGCCCTCACCTGCTAGCTGAGCATCTGCTAGTATAATTTTTAAATTTGAATTTATTTGAGCTAATTTTCTTGCAGCAGACAGACCTGTATAACCAGCTCCTATTATTAACCAATCACACTCATCGTTTGTTAAAAGGGAATTAATGTTTGTTCTTGGATTAAGGTCATTAATCCAACTACAGTTATTATCGTTAGTCACTTCCATGAAGTGACTTTACGATAATTGATAAATTTTTAAAAGATTTTAAGAGTTTAATGAAGGTTGTTTCTTCATATCAGCTTTGTTGATACCAGCAACTCTTACCGGTTTCTTCATCGCATCTCTTCTAAATGGTTCTCCAAGCTCTTGGTTTAGAATTACTTCTATAAATGTTGTAATTCCTTTCTTTTGATCTTCACAAGATTGCTTGATTGCATTTGTTGTTTCTTCCATTGTTCTAACAGTTACACCTTTTAAGCCACATGCATCAGCAACTTTGGCATAACTTAATTCAGGGTCTAGCTCAGTTCCAACAAAATTATTATCAAACCATAGAGTAGTATTTCTTTTCTCTGCTCCCCATTGATAGTTTCTAAAAATTACCATAGTAATTGCAGGCCATTCCTCCCTAGCACATGAACTCATTTCATTCATGCTGATACCAAAAGCTCCATCTCCGGCAAAACCAATTACTGGAGTATCGGGACAACCAATTTTTGCACCTAGTATAGATGGAAATCCATAACCACAAGGTCCAAATAAACCTGGAGCTAAATATTTTCTAGGTTTTTCAAAAGTTGGATAAGCGTTACCAATTGCACAGTTATTTCCAATATCACTAGATATAATTACATCATCTGGCATGCCAGATTGAATTGCTCTCCAAGCTTGTCTTGGCGACATTCTATCTGCATCTCTTTCTCTAGCTTCTTTATTCCAAACTGTTCCTTCATCATCATCTTCATGATCTAAACTTGAAAGTTTTTGTAACCATGCAGATTTTGTTTGATGAATTAAATCTTTCCTAGCTTGTCTATCAGTATCTCCAGCATTTGAAGATAATTTTTCTAAAATTTGCTCTGCAACTAATTTTGCATCGCCACTTATTCCAACTGTTACTTTTTTAGTTAAACCAATTCTATCTGGATTAATGTCTACTTGAATTATATTTGCATTTTTCGGCCAATAGTCAATTCCATATCCTGGTAAAGTTGAAAATGGATTTAATCTCGTACCTAGTGCTAAAACAACATCAGCTTTTGAAATTAATTCCATCGCAGCTTTAGAACCATTATAACCCAAAGGTCCCACTGCTAGTGGGTGACTTCCTGGAAAACTATCGTTATGTTGATACCCAGAACATACTGGAGCATCTAATTTTTCAGCAAGGTTTTTTGTTGCATCTATAGCTCCACCAATTACAACTCCGGCACCTGAAAGTATTACTGGAAATTTTGCATTAGATAACAAATCAGCAGCTTTAGAAACAGCATCGTTACCTCCACCTTGTCTTTCCAATCTTACAATTGGCGGTAAATCAATATCAATAACTTGGCACCAATAATCTCTAGGAACATTTATTTGTGCAGGTGCAGAACCTCTTATTGCTTTTTCAATTACTCTATTAAGAACTTCTGCCATTCTTGAAGGATCTCTAACTTCTTCTTGATAACAAACCATGTCTTTAAACAAATTCATTTGTTCTACTTCTTGGAAACCACCCTGGCCCATTGTTTTGTTTGCGGCTTGAGGTGTTACCAATAATAGCGGTGTATGGTTCCAGTAAGCTGTTTTAATGGGAGTTACTAGTCCTGTTATTCCTGGTCCATTTTGTGCAATGACCATAGACATTTTACCTGTAGCTCTCGTGTAACCATCAGCAATTAAACCACCATTTGTTTCGTGGGCCACATCCCAAAAAGTAATTCCTGCATCAGGAAAAATATCTGATATTGGCATAAAAGCAGAACCAATAATTCCAAAAGCGTGCTCAATACCATGCATTTGTAAAACTTTTACAAAAGCTTCCTCTGTTGTCATTTTTGTCATAAGACTAGAACCTCTCTAAAGTATAATAATTAAGAATTTATAAAATTCATTTGTCAATTTTCGCGATTAATATATAAGATTTTCTAAATTTCAAACAAACAATTCGACACAACATTATGGCTACAGATATCATTATACACGACGAAAAAGACAACGTAGGAGTAGTTGTTATTGAAAAAATCACTCCAAAACAAGACTGCTCTTGTTGGATCATGGAAAATGACAAGACAGTAAACATTCAATCTGAAGATGAAATCCCCCTAGGACACAAAATTGCAATGAGTGATTTAAATGAAGGTGACACGATAATTAAATATGGTCACGATATAGGTAAAGTAGTCAAATCAATCAAAAAAGGTGAACACGTTCACGTTCACAACGTTAAAACAAAGAAGTGGTAGTATTATGGAAATCCCAAAAAGTTTTTTAGGTTATAAAAGAGAAAATGGCAGAGCTGGAACAAGAAATCATGTAATCATTTTACCAGTAGATGATATTTCAAATGCTTGTGCTGAAGCAGTTGCAAATAATATTAAAGGTACCATTGCATTACCGCACTCATATGGAAGATTACAGTTTGGTGCTGATTTAGAGTTACATTTTAGAACTATGATAGGTACAGCAAAAAACCCAAATGTTGCTGCTGCTATAATTATTGGAATTGAACCTAAATGGACAAAAAGAATTGTTGATGAAGTGGCAAAAACTGGAAAACCTGTTGAAGGTTTTAGCATTGAAGGTGCTGGTGATATTGAAACAATCATGAAAGCTTCAAAAAAAGCCCAAGAATTTTCTATGTGGGCATCTGAAAAACAAAGAGAGGAATGCCCAATAAGTGATCTTTGGATTTCAGTAAAATGTGGAGAGTCTGATACTACTTCAGGTCTTGCATCTAATCCAACAGTTGGAAATTTAATGGATAAATTGGAGCCATTAGGAGTTCATTTATGTTTTGGTGAAACTTCAGAACTTACGGGTGCCGAAACTGTTTGTGAAAAAAGAGGTAAAACACCAGAAGCACAAGAGAAGTTTAAAAAAACTTGGAATGAATACAACGATTTCATTTTAAAAGAAGCGACAGATGATTTATCAGAAAGTCAACCTACTGCAGGAAATATAGCTGGAGGACTTACTACAATTGAAGAAAAAGCATTTGGAAATTTCCAAAAAATTGGATCAAGACAATTCGTAGATGTTTTAACACCTGCTGAAGAGCCTCAAAAAGGTCCGGGATTATATTTCATGGATACTTCATCAGCTGCTGCAGAATGTGTTACCTTACAAGCTGCTGGTGGTTTTAATATTCACCTGTTCCCAACAGGACAAGGAAATATTATTGGAAACCCTATTGAACCAGTTGTTAAATTAACAGCTAATCCATTAACAGCAGTCAGTATGAAAGAACATATCGACTGTGATGTATCTAAAATTCTTTCTAGAGAAATGAATTTGGATCAAGCTGGTGATGAACTAATTAAAGCAACTATTAGAACAGCTAACGGTAGGTTAACTTGTGCTGAAGCTTTAGGTCATAGAGAATTTGTAATGACTAAGCTTTACAGAAGTGCTTAATTAAAAATCCTAGTTTATGGCTAAAAATAAGTACCTGGTACTTTTACCTGGTATTATACTTGCGTTTGTTCTTTATACATTATCGCAAGGATTTAATAATATTATAGGTATCGAGTTGTTAGGATATAAAAAAAGTCCTATATCAACTGCAATGATAGCAATCCTTTTGGGAATGTTCTTTGGAAATATTTTTAAAATAAGAGAAAGTTTTACAAGAGGTTTAGATTTTACCCAAAAAAATATTTTAAAACTTGGAATAATTTGCTTAGGTATTCAATTAAAACCTTTTGAGTTTCTTGAATTTGGAGCAATTGCTATTCCTTTAATAGTAATTTGTATCGTGAGTGTATTAATAGTCATTAAACTTTTAATAAATAGATTAAAAATTCCTAGAAATATGGCCTATCTAATTTCTATAGGAAGTACAGTATGCGGAACAACAGCCATCATGGCAACTGCTCCTGTTATCGGTGCCAAAAAAAATGAGATATCTTATGCAATTGCAAACATCACTTTGTTTGGAATTCTTTCAATGTTGATTTACCCATATTTTGCAAATTTTTATTTTAATGGTGAACCACTTTTAATTGGTTTGTTTTTAGGTACTTCTATACATGAGACTGCTCAAGTAGCAGCTGCTGGATTGATCTACGATCAGCAATTCAATAGCCCAGAAACATTAAATGTTGCAACAGTTACTAAACTAATAAGAAATACTTTTTTGATTATTATGATACCTCTTTTTGCATATCTATATAACAGAGGCCAATCTAAAGAAAAAAAATACTCAATAATTGATATTTTTCCATATTTTGTAATAGGTTTTGTTGCAATGATTATTATTCGAAATGTTGGTGATCAACTGTTAATTTCAAACAACAGTGAACTTTGGCTTGGTACTGTAGATGGAATTAAATCTTTATCAAAAATATTTCTAACGATGGCAATGGCAGCAATTGGTATGTCTACAAATTTAAGAGATATAAAAAATATGGGCTACAAACCTTTTGTTGTTGGTTTTGCAGGTATGGCAACGGTAGGATTGGTTAGTATTACAACTATAGAATTATATTTAAATTTTTTTAATTAAGATTTAACTAATAATTTTTTTCTAAAGTTTGAGATAAATCGTCTTATTAATGCTGCTCCAACACCTAAAATAATTGCAAACATAATTGTAAATAGTCCATAAAAGAATGGCATCTCTTTAGAAAAATCAACTATAAATTGAGAAAAGAAATTTAAATCTGAACTAGTTGCTTTAGCTGCTCCATTTATAATTTTTTCTGCAAAAAAAGTATCGTATGCTATCGCTATACCCACTATCAGTAATAAAATTGCTAATAAAGCTCTTAAACCAGAACTATCGATTCTTTCTCCTAATTTTTGTCCGACCTGAACTCCTATAATAGATCCTACAACCAACATAAGAACTAGTAATAAATCTATAGATCCATAATTAAAAGAATGAAGAAAAGTAACAACCACACTTACAAATATTGTTACAAACAAAGATGTACCAGGAACTAATTTAGTGGGCATTTTAATTATATAAATCATTGCTGGAACTAAAATAAACGCACCTCCTATTCCCATGATGGCTGCGATAAAACCAACTAATAGACCGATTATAATTGGAGTAAAAATACTCTCATATAATTTAGATTTTGGAAACCTCATTCTTAATGGAAGACCATGTATCCAATAATGAACATGTAATTTTTTTTTAACAGTAACGTTTCTTTTTGCTTTATCTATTTCACCCAAACTTTCAACAAGCATTAAAGTTCCAATTATTGCTAATATATACATATAAGCCAGAGAGATAACTGTATCAATTTTTCCAATACCTTTAAAATATGTAAATGTATAAATTCCTAAAGAAGTTCCAATTACACCTCCAATCACAATCATTGAACCCATTTTATAATCTAAAGTATTTTTTAAATAATGTGTCGTAGATCCAGAAACTGAAGTAGCTAAAATATTATTTGCTTCATTTGCAACTGCATATGCAGGAGGTATTCCTAAAAAAATTAGAAAAGGTGTCATTAAAAAACCACCACCAACACCAAATAAACCTGAAAGCACTCCAACAATAGCACTTAATAAAAGTATCTCGATAGGGTTAACAAAAACTTGAGCTATCGGTAAAAATACTTCCATAAAAAATTTAAAGGTTGTTAAAAAACAACTTAGTTAAAAGTGATAAAAGTTCCAACTAAAATCACTCCCCAGTAAGCTGTTAAGCTAGCTATAATTCCTGCCTTAATAAATGTAGTTTTAAAATTTGAGAGTTTGTTTATAATTTTTATGTTAGAAAGTAACATTAAATCCGTCATTACACCCACAACGAAATTTGTCAAACAATTATTTATTATTAAGCAATTTTTTTTATCTAGTAGATGGTAGCCCCAAAAACTTTAATTGTATCGTCCTCAACTCCTAAAACCAATCTTCCAAGGAACTCTCCTGGGATCTCTTTATTTGTCTGTTTAATTAGAACGGTTATATGATCTCCTCTTCTAAGACATCCAAATGGTTCGAAAGTCTCTTTAAGATTAGTAATAAGCTTGTTATTGGCCCACTGCTTACCAAGCTCTACTTCATTAGCACCAAAAAGCATTTGAGTGGAAAAATCTTTAGTAAATCCACCATAATCTTTGAGATTAGATGATTTAACCAAATTATCCCAAATAGGTTTGGCTAATTCAAATATCTCATCGTCTGTTTTAGATAAAATATCCATAAAATTTAATTGAAAAGTTTATTAAGAAGCTTTTTTCTTCTCGTTCTCATCCACTATATGGTAGACAGGAACTTTCTCCATACTAAACTTACCAGTCTTGGGATCTCTTCTTGAAACTGTTAAACAATGCCAATTATCATCATCTAGTTTCATATGATCGCCTCTATAATAATACCCAGGCCATCTAGTTTCTTCTCTAAACATGGTATGTTCTGTTACACACTGAGATGTTAAAGCCCTGTGCTTAAGCTCCCAAGCTCTCATAAGCTGGTGGTAATCCTCAGCTCCAACGTTTTCAAGATCTTCCTCAAGCCAAGCTAGCAATTCTAATCCTCTTTTTAGCATATTAGCATTAGTCATATAGTTTGTAGCTATTCCACCCACATATTCATCCATTATTCTTTGTAAACGCTGCAAGCCTTGAATAGGTGAAATATAGCTTGGAGATACAGTTCCTCCAGTAATCTCATTTTGAGCAACTGTATAGTTTTCTAAAGGTTTATAAACTTTAACTTTAAAATCTTCACATTGTTTGTCTGATACCTTTAAGCCCTCAGCCTTTTTGTCTTCAATGTATTTGACAGCTGCTTTTGCCGCTAATCTACCTTCAGTAAATGAGCCTGAAGAAAATTTGTGAGCGCTTCCACCTACAGTATCACCGGCTCCAAATAGTCCATCAATTGTTAACATTCTGTTATAGCCCCAGAAGTACTCTGGTGGAGACAAGTCCTCTGGTCCACTTACCCAAGCTCCAGAACAAGTAGCGTGAGAACCCATCACGTAAGGTTCTGAAGTTGTTAATTCAGGATTTGTATATTTCGGGTCAATATTTTGAGATGCCCAAACAACAGCTTGACCTACTGTCATTCCTAAAAAGTTTTCCCAACCAACAGTTTCTAAATGCGGGTCTTGAAAAGCCTCAGTAGTAACCATGTGAATTGGTCCGCCACCTGCCATTGTTTCTTGAATAAAAGCATGATTTCTTAAACACGTAGGTGTTGGATGGTGATCTATATATTCACCTACTAATTCTTTAGTTTGGTCATACCATTTCTTCTCGTAGTTTTCACCGTTTGCATTTTGTGTATATGTTTTTAAATGTAGAAAATATGCTCCAACAGGTCCATATCCATCTTTAAATCTACATAACACAATTCTATTTTCCATTTGGGTCATTTTAGCACCAGCTGCAATTGGTAATGCGTATGCTGAACCATTACTCCAAGGAGCATACCAAGTTCTTCCCATACCTTCTCCAACAGCTCTAGGCTTAAATATATGTGAAGCTCCTCCTGCTGCAACAATTACAGCCTTTGCTCTAAATACATGGAAATCGCCTGTTCTCATATTAAATCCAACAGCTCCACCCACTCTATTCTCTTGAGCCTCATCCATTAAAAGATGAGTGATCATAATTCTGTTATAAATTTTGTCTGCAGATTTTTTTGCTGCTTCTGCAACAATTGGCTTATAACTTTCACCGTGGATCATTATCTGCCACTTACCTTCTCTTAAATATCTTCCAGTCTCTTCATTTTTCATCATAGGAAGACCCCATTCATCAAACATATGAACAGTTGAATCTACATGACGAGCCATGTCATATCCTAAATCTTCTCTAACCATTCCCATCAAATCATTTCGTGCGTATCTGACGTGATCTTCAGGTTGATTTTCACCCCACTGCATACCCATGTAACAGTTAATTGCGTAAAGACCTTGAGCTACTGCCCCACTTCTATCAATGTTTGCTTTTTCAACACAAACAATTTTCATATCTCTGCCCCAGTGCCTCGCTTCAAAAGTTGCACCAGTACCAGCCATACCTCCACCAACAACTAATACATCGCAGTCTTCGTAATGAGTTTTGTGCTTAGCCATTAGTAATAAACTCCTTTTTTAAAAGACTCTTTTGGAACTGCAGGAAGTTCACCGTCGATATTTAGTCCTTCAGGTTCGGTGTATAATCTTTGTGAATTTAATTCTCCTTGTTTAATTTTTTCACCATCTGCAAGTTTAGGAATAAATTTTCCCCATGGTTTTGTTGTTATTGGTGAAACAAAGTCTTTTGTTGTTCCATTTCTAAATTTAATTTTCCAAGAAATAGTTCCTTTTTCTTCTTCACGTCTTACTCTAACGCTATGTCCCATTGGAGCAAAATCTGCATAACCTCTTACGTCAATCGCATGATTTGGGCATGCTTTTACACATGAATAGCATTCCCAACAAAAATTTGGTTCTATATTTTTTGCACGTCTAATATTTTCATCAATGTGCATTATATCTGATGGACAAATATCTACGCAGTGACCGCATCCATCACATCTAGTCATATATACAAAAGTTGACATAATTTATTTTCTTTCCTTTTTTGTTATCATATTAATAATGTTTTGGCTCTTCTCTTTTTATTCCTAGGCCAAATTGCTCAGGCGCATCTGCAGGAGGTGGTAAATTATCTCTAGAACCATCTGCTTCAGCCAAATTTTTCTGTATTGCTGCTCCAGGCTTATAGAACATATGAGCAAATTTCGACCAATAAACTCCACCAAATAAAACTAAATTAGAAACTACAAACAATGCAAAAAATAAGAATGACAAACCTACTTGACCATTAAATTGAGTATAAGACCAAGCTAGTCCAAAAGTTGAACATGCTAATAATGCAAGAACAAATAAATCAGCTTTAATAATTCTATACCAAGGGTGTGCTTCGGCAGAAACATCTACTCTTAAAAAAAACCAAAACCAAAATCCACCGACACATGTAAGTATTGCACCTACATGCCATAACATTGACCACAGTGTAGAAGAAGTTTTATCTACACCTGTATAACAAAACACTAACATTGCTGAAGCAATCCAAAAGATTATAGTTCCATACATACCAAGAACATGTGCTAACCTTCTTTTTCCAAAACCTAATTCTGATGTTGTTCCAATGTCATAAACAGTAGTCTTAGCAATAATTTTTGCCTTCTCAGCAGCTCCAACCTCTCTTGTTGCCTGCAATTTGGCTTTTTTTGCATTATTAAAGAAATAAGTTAAATTTTTGTGGTGTATCATCTGAATAATTGTTCCAAAAGCAATTAAAAGAACCATTGCAATTATAAAACCTTGCATAACAGCAGCAGGAACTACTTCTGATAATAACGAAAATGGATTTGTTTCAAGCATTTTACCCTTATGTATAATTATTTTAAATAATTTTAAAGTTTTCTAGTCTAGATAACTCATCATATCAACAAAAACTATTGATAAATTTGTCTTTAATAACAATTAAAAATATTTACTTTCTTTTGTAATGTTGTTTTTTTGGGATCACAGACCTAACACCTCCTTGCGGATTCTCCACATCCCCTTCTCTTCTTGGGATTAAATGAATATGACAATGCATAATTGATTGGCCTGCAGATTTTCCTGCATTTGTGCCTATATTGAAACCTTTAACACTAGAATCTTGTTTTAAAATTTTTTCTTTAGTTTTTAAGATTAACTCGTTACATGCCTGAATTTCATCTTTAGTAAGCTCAAAATATGTCTCTACATGTCTTTTAGGAACGATAAGACTATGAAATTGTGAGACAGGGTAGCTATCTGTGGATGAATAAGCCAATTGGTTTTCAAACTGAAGTTCCTCTTTTCTGATTTTACAAAATATACAAGGATTGTTTGGATCTTTCATATTTAAACAAGAGAGTTATATATTTTATTTAACTTAGTGTAGCAAACAATCTTTCTTCTCTTCCATTTAAGATTGTTTATTTTTGATACTGATGTTACCCCTTTGCCAGATCCGATTAAAATTATTTCTTCGTAATCATTAATTGATTTTATTGAAATATCTTTAAAATTAATTTTAATTTTCTTGCTTATAAATTTAAGTGTGTTTCCAAAATAACAATTTTTTTTTGGCGAAAAAATCTTTCCATTTTTCACAAAAACTAAATTTGAAGTACCAGTTTCTAAAATTTTATCTTTTGCTACTAGAGCAATATCAAATTTAGAGGAGTCAACCTTGCTTAATTTTGCTAATATTTTTTTATAATAGAGATTTTTATAATTTGGTTCTACTCGTTTATATTTAAACAATAAAAGATTAAAATTACTTTTTGGTTTTGGTCTTTTTCTAATTGAGACTGATATCAGTTTTTTATTTAAAGCTATACGAAATAAATTATCAGGGCCTTTGTATAGAGTATTTTTGTTAATTAAATCTTTAATAATGTTTTTTAAATTGTTTTTTCTTATTCCATATTTTTTTGTTGATTTTATTAAATTTTCTAAATGCAGTTTTAACAGAATTAACTTAGGAGGTTTTCCAACCATTCTCATTGTGGTGAATACACCTCTAGACCCCCAAAGGTCTTTAAAAGTAACTTCTTTAAGATTATTAAGCTGATAAGATTTTTTTAATAAGAGTGTTGGCATTTTCTGTTAAAAAAGATTCTGGATGAAATTGAAATCCATATATTTTGTTTTGATTATCCTCAAGACCCATTGGTATTTTTGTTTTACTGCATCTCATAGTTATTTTAATTGAATTCGATTTAAAAGGCTCCATTAATTTTAATGAGTGATATCTTCCTACTTTAAACTGTTGATTGTTTTTAAAGATTTTGCTGTGATTATTTGTTTTTATTTTAGATTGAAAGCCATGATATATTTTTTTTTGCTGTATTATTTTGCCTCCTTCATTATGTAAAATCAATTGATATCCAAGACAAATACCAATAATTTTTTTCTTTCCTTTGTATTTTTTATAAATTTTTGAAGTAGCGGGATAATCCTTTGGTGATCCAGGTCCTGGGGATAAAATAATCACATCACTTTTATCAAGTAATTTTTTATTTACCTCGTAATAATTTGAACAAATAACTTTATCAAATTTTGCAAATTGATGAACAACATTCCAAGTGAAAGAATCTTGATGATCAATTATGTAAATCATTTAAATAACTCCAATAAAGATTTTGCTTTAATATAATTTTCATTAAACTCTTTTTTTGGTGAGCTATCTAATACTACACCAGATGCAGCAGAGATCTCCGATTGATTTTTATAATTTAATATTGATCTAATTATAATATTAAACTTCATATCTTGATTAAATTTAATAAATCCAAAACTTCCTGTAAAAATATTTCTACTTTCTTTTTCTTGGTTGTTTAAAAGTTCTAGAGTTCTAATTTTAGGGCAGCCTATTACAGACCCTCCCGGCATCATTGCTTTAATGATATCAATTAATTTTGTATTCTTATTTAATATTCCACCAATTGAAGTTACATAATGAAAAAGATGCTTGTACTCCTCAACATATTTTTTTTTAAGTATTTTTACACTTCCTGGTTTACAAATTTTGGATAAATCACTTCTTTCCATGTCAACTATCATGTTGTGTTCTTTAGTTTCTTTTTCATTATTTTTAAAATATCTAAGAGCTATATTTTTATTTGATAATAATTTTTTCTTGAAAGTGCCAGCTATTGGTTTTGTTATAATTTTGTTTTTTTTCTTATCAATTAATGTTTCAGGAGAGCAACTTACTATGGAGTAATCCTTATCTTTTATCATAAATGACTCTGGGGAAGCATTAACACGCATTAATTTCCAAAAAAAATTAACAGGATTAATTAATGATTTATTCTTGTATTTTGTGCAAATTTTAATTTGATAAGTCTCACCTTGTCTAATTTTTTTTGAAAATAGTTCGAATATTTTTTTATATTTTACATAAGAAATATTAATTTTGAAAGGACTTAGTATTTGAGTTTTATTGAATTGATAATTAAAGGTGTGTTTTTTGATATTAGATATAACTTTAATATCTTTCCTAATTTTAATTATTGTCTCAGGTTTGTAAAAAATTCCTTTATAAAAATTTATTCTTTTTTTATTTTTTAAATTAATACCAATTAAATTACATAAAATTTCATAACCAAAAAAACCAAGATATAAATCTGTTTCTTTTTTATATTTTTTTTTATCTATAGATTTAAGAAATTTATGTATATTTTTTTTTGTTAAAATGATCTTTTTAGAAAAATCAGTATAAATATTGTATCCGCCATCTACTTTATAAATTATTAAAGGCTTATCTGATTGATACAGATCCTCTAGAAAAGGGTTAAATTTAAACTTATACTGGCTGAGTTCTTTCAATTGCTTTCTCTACTATAGGTAAGTGTATCAGACCTGCAAATAATGATAATGCGATAGATCCGTACCATGCATAGTCAAAATTTCCATATAATTCATAAAATACACCACCTAGATAAGCTCCTAAGAAAGAACCAATTTGATGGCTTACAAAAACTATCCCATATAATAATCCAACGTATTTTGTGCCAAATATATGAGCAACAATTCCATTTGTTGGAGGAACTGTAGATAGCCATAAAAAACCAAAAGTAACTCCAAAAACAACAGAATTAAATATACTTGGCGGAAGGAAAATAAAATAAATAATTGAAACTCCTCTCAAAAGGTAAATTGCACTTAATATTTTTTTCTTACTATATCTTGTTGCTAAATAACCACTCGTAATTGTACCTGCCATATTAAATACACCAATCAAAGCTAGAACCATTGCAGGTGTCCAGTTAGGTAAACCTTTGTCTGCCATATAAGTAGGAATATGTGTTGCTACTAAAGCAATATGCCAACCACAAACAAAAAAGCCTAAGGTAAGATAAATAAAACTTTTGTTTGCAAATGCCTCTTTTAAAGCTTCACTCGCAGTTTGATTATTATCTTGATTAACTCCTACAGGTATTTTTGGAGTACTAACAAATAAAGATACTATCAAGCCAACTCCTAAAAGAAGGCTAAAATACAAAAGAGTATTTTCCCAACCTGTTTCAACTAGAGAATATCTTACAAGTAAAGGTGAAACAAAATATCCAAAAGATCCTGCGCAAGTAACTATACCTGTTGCAATAGTTCTATTAGAAGCTGGAAAATGTTTTGCTACAACTGATACTGGGATACCTATGGCTGTGGAACCTAACCCAATTCCAATCATTACTCCTATAGTTAGTGTAAAATAACCTCCAGTATTAAAACCAGAATAAAAAAATAAAACCCCTACTAAATAAAAAATAAAGCCAATAAATATTGCAACTGCTCCTCCATACTTATCAGTGATTACACCAAATAATGGACTGAAGACTCCCCAAAGCAACAACTGCAACCCCATAACAAATCCAAAATGAGAAATTGAAATATCTAAGTCGGTATTAAAATCAAAATAAAACAAACCAAAGGTCTGTCTTATGCCTAAAGAAATAATTACTACTATCGATGCTGCTATTAAAGTAATTAGTGCTTTTTTACTTATAATAAAATTTTCTGAACTCATTTAAGACTTTTAAGAGCTTGTTTTATATCAGCTATAAGATCTGCAGGATCCTCTAAACCAATATGTAATCTAACTATGTACTCATTTTTTGCTAATTTAAGATAATCTCTATTTCCTTGTTCTCTAACATTTTGATGTAATGCTAAACTCTCAAACCCTCCCCAACTATATCCATGTCCAAATAATTTTAAATTATTTACAAATTTAACAACTGCTTTTTCACTTTTGGCTTTAATTCTTAAACCCATTAAACCTGAAGCACCTGAGTAATATTTCTTCCACATTCTAAAATTGTAAGAATCTTTTTTGTAAGGATATAATAATTTTATATTTTTAAATTTAGATAAAAACTCTGCTACTTTTTTTGCATTTTCTCTATGCCTATCTAATCTGACATCTAAAGTTCTTAATCCTCTAGTAATCAAATAAGCATCATCAGGTCCCAATCTTAATCCAGAAACCCTTTCTGCTGCTTTTACTTTTGGAAATACCTTTCTATTTACAGCTAAACTTCCACCCATTACATCAGAATGACCAGAATAATATTTTGTAGCTGAAACAATTGCCATATCAAAACCAAGTTTAATGGGTTTTAAAAAATATGGGGTTCCCCATGTGTTATCAATTGCTGTTAAAATTTTATGTTTTTTTGCTATGGAAACAATTTTACCTAAATCTTGAAAATCAAATGTGTTGCTTCCTGGATTTTCTACAAAAATTAATTTAGTTTTTTTTGTAATTGCTTTTTCTAACGTTTTAAGATCGTGTGGATCATAAAAAGTTGTTTTGATATTAAATTCTTTTAAAAATTCTTCTGTTAGCAACCTAGTCGGACTGTAAACTGGATCAGCGGCGATAATTTCATCACCAGGTCTTGTCACACTAAAAATTGCAAGAAATACAGCGCCAAACCCAGTAGGTGTTAAGAAAGTAAAATAACTCTCCTCAAGTTTAGATAAAATTTGTTGCAGTATGTGAGTCGTAGAAGTTCCTTGTCTTCCATAATCAAAATGACCACCTGTAGGGTTTTTTTTTGCCTTGTCTTGAGTTTTTCTAATATCTTGCATCGATTTAAAAATAATCGTTGATGCACGCACAATTGGTGGATTAACAGACTGATTATGAAAGTCTTTAGCGGTATGTTTTAGAAACGTTTTAAAAGAATTACTCATAATAAAATTTGATATGTTTAAAAGACAATGCTATATCCCGTAAAAAACGTCAATAAATTAATAAATAGGACTAAATGAGTTATCCGAAGAAACATAGGGGTCGAAGAAAACAAGGCTCCAAAAAGAGAAGAGCAAAGAGAAAAAATAAGAAGAAATAATTCTTTTATTCTTTAATCCAACCACCACCAAGAACTCTATGGCCATATTGGTCTTTGCTGTAGAATACACATGCCTGACCTGGAGATATTCCATCCTCAGGATTTAATAAGTGAACATTTGCAGTGTTGTTATCATTTAAATCTACTTTTGCCTCAAGAAGACTGCCTGTTGATCTAACTTTTACGAATATGTTTTGATTGAGATCTTTTTTATCGGTTAATAAATTTAAATCTTTTAAAGATATTTTTTTTTTTCCAAGGTTTTCTTTGGGTCCAACAATGATTTCATTTTTATCTGAATTTATTTTTAAAACATATAATGCCTCTTTATCTGAAACTCTAATTCCTTTTCTTTGCCCAATAGTAAAATTAATAATACCATCGTGAACACCAATTACTTTTCCATCTAAATTTTTAATATTACCTTTTTGAAATGAGTCTGGTCTAAATTTTCTAATTACGGATGCATAATCTCCATTAGGTACAAAACAAATATCTTGGCTATCTGGTTTATCAGCTACATTTAAATCTAACTCTTTAGCAATTTCTCTTGTTTTATCTTTTAGCATTCCACCAAGTGGAAATCTCAAATAATCTAATTGCTCTCTTGTTGTGTTAAATAAAAAATAACTTTGATCTCTATTTTCATCAATAGCTCTGTACATATTGTTAGTGTTGTTTGAGGTAATATTTTTTACATAATGTCCAGTAACTAGTGCATCTGCTTTTAGTTCTTTTGATACTTCAAATAAATCTTTAAATTTTACAGTTTGATTACATTGAACACATGGAATTGGGGTTTCACCTTTTAAATAACTATCTACAAAGTTATCGATAACTCCTTGCTTGAATTTATCTTGATAATATAAAATTTTGTGTTCAATACCTAATTTATGGGCAACACGTTTTGCATCCATGATATCTTGACCTGAACAACACTGCTTAGATTTAACAACTTCTTTACCATCATCATAAAGTTTAAGAGTGATTCCTATAACTTTGTAACCTTCATTTTTCATAATCCCTGCTACTGTAGATGAATCTACTCCACCTGACATTGCAACAACCACGGTTGTATCTTCAGGTTTTTTATTAATTCCAATAGAGTTTAATTCTTTATTCATTAGGTGGTATTTATACTTATTTACAATATAAGTTAAATTAAATGATTTTAGATTATGAACCAGGCGACAAAGTCACTAATCCAGAGAAACAAGACTGGGGTATTGGGCAAGTGCAATCAATTATAAAGGATAAAGTTACAGTTAACTTTGAAAATGCAGGTAAAAAAGTAATAAATGCAAAAAATATAGAATTAAAAAAAATTGGTAAATAAAAAAATGAACTTACAAAAAATTATTGAAGATTTGGTTGATACCTTTTTGTCAGCTGGAGACTTATCACTTCAACTGAGGGATAAGGGATTAAGTAAAGAAATTAAATCTGATAATACTCCAGTGAGTAATGGTGATATTGAAGTAAATAATTTTATTTCCTCACAAATAGCAAAAGTAACACCTAACATTCCAATTATTTCAGAAGAAACTTCTGAAAATAAAGAAAACGCTAAATTAAAAAATTTTTGGTTAGTGGATCCTATTGATGGAACATATGATTATATAAATAATTTAGAGGAATTTACTATTAATGCAGGTTTAATTATCAATAACAAACCTGTTGCAGGTTTGATAAATGCACCTGCTAAAAAAAGAATGTTTTATTCTTATGGTAAAGGTAAATCTTTTGAATTTACCAATAACGAAACAATAAATCTTTCTGAGCTGCCCTCTAAAAGAACCGAACCACTAAATTTTATTTCTTACAGTAATAAAATAAAACCTGAGATTCAAAAAATTTATGATGAATTAGGTGTAAAGAAGCATACTCGGATGAAAAGTTCTCTAAAATTTTGTGTTGTTGCTGCATGTGAGTTTGATGGTTATGTTGCTGAGCCTCGAGCTTACGAGTGGGATATTGCAGCAGGACATGCAATTTTAGAAAATGCAAGAGGAACTGTTAGAGACTTTAATGGAAATGAAATTTTATATGGTAAGAAAGATTTAAAAAATCCAAGTTTAATTTTAAAAAGTAAAAATATAATTTAATGGATGAACAATTAAGAATTATATTAATAATAATAGTATCTGTCTCAATTTTTGGATTACTAGTTTTTATTTTTGTTAAAAATTATATTAGAAACAAAATAAATCATCTTGTTGATGAAGAGAAAAAAAGAAAATTAAAGTAATTTAATTATCTTTTCATATTCATTTTTATCAATATCCATTACTTTTTTTGATGTTTCAAAATCAAATCCATTTCTTGCTAGTAAGGAAATATCTTTTTTATAAAACAAAGTTCTATTATCTTCTGCTCTTGCTGGCCCTATTCTCTTTTTCTTACATAATTTTATAGCTGAAAAAAAATCCTGATCAGAATTATCTGCTTTAATTTTCTCGACAGTGTCTTTAATAAAACCATGATCAATACCTTTGCCCATCAAATAATTTCTAATTTTGTTTATGGAATTACCTCTTTGGATCATGCTCTTTGCTTTACTATCTGAATAAAATTGATCATTAATAAATTTATTTTTTTCTAGATCAGATAGAACAATATCAATTAATTTATTTACATCTTTTTTTCTTGAGTCTGTTGCAGAGAGTTTCATATATTTTTTTAATAAATATGTTTTAAGTTGTTGTTTTGAAGGTGCATATTTTTCAACATAGGCAAACGCAAAATTCCTCATTTCATCAACGGTAACTTGAAGTGTTTTTCTTTTATTTCTTATAGGAATCATCGTTAGATTTTATATAATATAAATATGATCGAACAAATTTATAACTATTTCACAATTGATGTACTTTATATGTGGATCAATTTAGGTGTTATACCTTTTTGGTTCATCTTAATCGTGTTTCCTCAATCTCACTTAAGTAGATATGTGGTAACTACCATATTTCCTTTTATATTATTAAGTGGTGTTTATATTTATATTTTATACAGATCCTTCACAGTTGGTTACGACTTCGATGCAAATTTTAGTTTGTATCTTGGTCTGGTTGAGTTGTCTCGACTATTTGAAGATAATTTATATCTAACTCTTTTTTGGACTCATTTCGTATCTATTAATTTGTTTATTGGAGGATGGATGGTTAAAGACTCACAAAAATACCAAGTAAATAAAGTATTAATGTCAGTTCCATTAATAATAACGTACTTAATTGGACCTATTGGATTGTTTTTTTATTGGATAATTAGAATTTTTTACGCCAAAAAGCTAAATCTATATGAGTGATCATATAGATTTTTATTTTGATATTATTAGTCCTTACGCATACATAGCTTATAAAAAAATTTTAAAAATAAAAGATATTAATTTTAAACTAAAGCCAATATTTTTAGGTGGACTTCATAACATAGCAGGTATTACAGCACCTGCTTTTAATAAATATAAAATGAAAAACATGCAAAATGATTGTGAGCTTGTTGCAAAAAAAAATAATATAAATTTTAAATGGAACTCTAAATTTCCAATCAACTCTCTACATATAATGAGAGGCTACCTTGGTGTTAAAGACAATAAAAAAGAGGAATACTTAAATTCTTTTTTTGAAGCTTATTGGAAAGAAGATCTAGATTTATCTAAACAAGAAAATGTTAAAATTCAGTTAAAAAAATTAAAGATTGATGAAAATGCTTTTTTTAATTCTATTGGTAACCAAGAAATTAAAGATAAATTAAAACAATATACACAAGAAGCATTTGAAAAAGAAGTGTTTGGAGCTCCAACCTTTATAGTAAATAATAAAATTTTCTGGGGACAAGACCGTCTTGAATATGCCTTAGATGAAATTAAAAATATTTAAACTATTTTAAAACTACTATTACTTATAGATCCAAAACCGCCTTCAATGTGGGAAATGTTTTTGAAACCTTTTTCCGTTAAGGATTTTACTGACATTTCAGATCTAATTCCTCCAGCACAAAACAAAACTACCTCTTTTTCTTTATCAATTTGACCGTTCTTAAAAATATTACTATCTGGATCAAGAAGAATTTCCAAATCACCCATAGGAATATGATTAGCCCCTTCAACTTTTCCAGTAAGTTCTAATTCCTTTAATTCTCTTATATCAATTAGATTGCATTTGTTTTCTTGAACCATTTGATACGCCTCGTCAACACTTATAGTTTTTATTGAATTCATAGTATTCATTAAAAATTTTGAAATGATTTTATTTTTACAGAGTTATTATAATATAATATAATTTAATGTATATAAAGAACGTGCACCCTAAAATATTTGGACTATTTAAATTAAATATCAAAAATTTAGATTAAGATTAAATATAAAGTTTAAATTTTATGAATGAAAAAATTTGCATCGTCTATACTCACCATAAACTTGGAGATCTAATTTGGCAATTACCATATATAAAAGCAATCAGCCAATATCATAAGCAGGGAGTAGATGTAATTCTTAGAGAAAAAACACAGGCTAAAAATATACTAAAAGATATAACCCATATAAATTTGATAAATTATAACAATTTTAGAAAAGGTATTTTTTATTGGGTAGATGTAATTAAGTTAATTAGGATTTATCTAAAAAATAAATATTCTCATGTTTACGTTTTAGATAAAGTGAATAAACCTGCTATAGCTGCAAAACTTAGTAATATTAAAAATATTATTGGTCCAGGAATTGGAAATCAAAAAAAATGGTTGACTGTAAAAAAATATTTAAGCTCAGAAGATGCAAAATTAAATTATTCTGAACAGTCGCAAAAAATGCTTAAAATTAATTCTATACCTATCAATAATATTTATCCTGAACTTAGAATTAATATCGAAAGATTAAAAAATGAAAATTCAGATTTAAAAACAAAAGGAAAAAAAATAGCATTTGGTATTGATTCATTTGAAGATTATAAAATGTGGTTTGAAGAAAATTTTATAGAATTGGCTGATAAGCTTTATGCAGAAAAACTATTTGATTATATATATCTTATTTGTGGTAAAGAAAAATCATACTTAGCTGATAATATTATTAAACTTTCTAAGAAAAAATATTTTATAAATTGTTCAAATAAAGATTTAAATGGAATTATATTTGCCCTTAAAAATTCAAGTTTTTTAGTTGGCAATAATTCTGGACCAATTAATTTAGCAGCTGCTTTAGGAGTAAAGTCTTTTGGTTTAATTGCAAACGATCCTATTGAAGAATTGCAATTCAGTAAAATTAAAATTATAACTCCTGATAATTATTCGAATATAAGATGCAGAGAAAGAGTGGGTATGAAAAAACTTACTGTTGATAAAGTTTTTAATAAAATAATGGAGGATTTAAATTAATGAAAGCATCGAATTTTACATTGCCATCTACAAGTAAGAAAAATTTTATTTTAAAAGATACTCTTGGTAAATTTGTTGTCTTATATTTTTATCCAAAAGATGACACACCTGGATGTACAATTGAAACAAATGATTTTAACAAATTTTTATCCAAATTTAAAAAATTAGATTGTGAAATTTATGGAATTTCAAAGGATGGTATAAAAAGTCACGATAAATTTAGAGATAAATATAAAATTAAATTTGATTTATTGGCTGATGAAGAATTAAAAGTTCTCAAAAAATATAAGGTCTGGGGTAAGAAAAAGTTTATGGGTCGTGAATTTATGGGAATAAATAGAACAACTTTTTTAATTGATAAAAAAGGTAAAATTGTAAAAATTTGGGAAAACGTTAAAGTAAAAGATCACGCTAAAGAAGTCTTAGAAACATTAAAAGATATTTCAAAAAAATAAAAAAAAGGCCCCTTATTTCTAAGGAGCCTTTAAAAGTTATATATAGAGAGATAGTTTAGTCTCTAATTGCATAGGCTTTAACACCAACTTCTGCAACATCAGTTCCAAGTTTTTCAGCTTGTGAACTAATTCTAAGACCAATTGTTTGTTTTAGAACTTTGAATGTAATGTACGAAAGCACAAAACTAAATACACATACTGCAATCACACCTGTTAACTGAGTTCCAAAATTTGTACCCGAGTTACTTAATGGAACAACTAAAGTTCCAAAGATACCAGCAAACATGTGTACAGGAATTGCACCGACTACATCATCAATTTTTTTACTTTCTAAAAACTTTGTACCAAAGTACATAATTAATGAACCAATAGCTCCAATTGCAATTGCAAGAATTGGACTTGGAGTTAAAGGTTCTGCAGTAATTGCAACTAAACCTGCTAATGCTCCATTCAGCATCATTACAATATCTGTTTTACCACCAAGTAATCTTGTAACTACTGCAGCAGCAACAGTACCAGCAGCTCCTGCTAAGTGAGTGTTAACTGCAATTTTACTAATTGCATTTACATCATCAAATGTTCCCATGGCAAGTTGACTGAAACCATTAAATCCAAACCAACCAAACCATAATAAAAAAGTGCCTAATGTAACTAGTGGTATTGAAGATGCTGCAAAAGGTACCAAAGATTTTGTTTCACCTTTTTTATTAAATCTTCCTTCTCTTGCGCCTAACACTATTACACCTGCTAAGGCAGCTGCTCCACCACATGCGTGAACTAACGTTGAGCCAGCAAAATCAGAGAAGCCTGAAGTTGCTAACCAACCTCCACCCCACTGCCATCCCATTGAAATAGGATAAATGATACCAGCCATAATTGCTGCAAAAATAAAAAATGGCCAAATTTTAATTCTTTCTGCTACAGCACCCGATACAATTGATGCAGTTGCACAAACAAACATTGTTTGGAAAAACCAATCTGAATAATCTGAATAACCTGTTGAAAGTTCTGAAGCATCGCTCCACATTGAGAATGATCCAATAAACCCACCTTCAGGAATTCCGTATGCTAAATTATAACCACAGAAAAAAAATACTAATGAGCAAATTGCAAACTTGCCAATGTTTTTTGCTGCAATTGTTGAAACACTTTTAGTTGTTACCAATCCACTCTCAAGCATACAAAAACCTGCTGCCATGAATGCAACTAAAACACCACCAAGATAAAATCCTAGGGAATTGAAAATATATTGACCCTCAGCTGACATGGTTGTTTCTGCTGAAGCTAAATTAGTAAAGCTTAAAAATATTATTAAGCTTAATGATATTTTTTTTAAATGATTATTCATTATCTCTCCTTTTTTTTGATTTGGCTGTTGTAATAAACAATTAAATTTTAAGTACTGCTGATAGGTCAAAAGAGTTATGAGAAATAAACATATGTGTAAAAAAAAGGCCCCATTTCTGGGGCCTTTGGTTATTAACTAACTAGAGAGAGAGATAAGTTAATTCTTTTTTTTAGAGGCTCTTCAATGAGATAACGACATGGAGATCGAAGAGCCTCTATATTGCATGCAATTAGTCACGTATTGCGTAAGCGATTACTCCTGTTTCTGTAACGTCAGTACCTTTGGTTTCAGCTTCTTTACTTAATCTAATACCAAACGTAGCTTTCATTATTGACCAGATTATATAGGACACAGCAAACACAAAAATGTTAATTGAAAGTACACCGATTAATTGTGCACTAAACGATGCATCAGTATTTGTTAATGGCACTGCTAATGTTCCCCAAATACCAGCAAACATGTGAGCTGGGATTGCACCTACAACATCGTCAAGTTTAAAGCTAAATAATAATTTAG
Source organism: Pelagibacteraceae bacterium AG-390-M19 (assembly GCA_003279765.1). Taxonomy (GTDB): domain Bacteria; phylum Pseudomonadota; class Alphaproteobacteria; order Pelagibacterales; family Pelagibacteraceae; genus Pelagibacter. The sequence continues at coordinate 48,495 of QCHC01000001.1, forward strand.
TTCCAAACACTACGATCAATCCACCCACAGCTCCAATGAAGATTGCTGCTAAAGGTGATGGTGCTAATGGTTCAGCTGTAACAGCTACAAGACCACCGATTGCTCCGTTTAACATTTGAATTACATCTGTTTTACCAAACATTAACCTTGTGATTATTGCAGCAGCCATAACACCACCACAAGCAGCAAGATTAGTATTAATAAATATACTTGATACAGCAACTGCATCATCAAATGTTCCAATAGCTAGTTGAGATCCACCATTGAATCCAAACCAACCTAACCATAAAATAAATACTCCAACAGTTACTAATGGAATTGAAGAAGCAGCAAAAGGTTTAATTGCTTTCGCCTCACCTTTACTATCAAATCTTCCATATCTAGCACCTAACAACATGATACCTGCTAAAGCAGCTGCACCACCTGTTGAGTGTACTAATGTAGAACCAGCAAAATCAGAGAAGCCTAGTTCTGCTAACCAGCCTCCACCCCATTGCCAACCCATAACGATTGGATAAATTACTCCAGCTAAAATAGCTGCAAATAAGAAAAACGGCCATAGCTTAATTCTTTCAGCCATAGCACCTGAACAAATTGAAACTGTTGTTGCACAGAATACCATTTGGAAGAACCAGTCTGATCCATCAGCATAACCTGTATCAACTGCACTTGCATCTGACCAAGGTGTAAATGTTCCAATGTATCCTCCTTCAGGAATTCCATAAGCTAAGTTATAACCAAAAAGCCAAAACATAATTCCGGCGATTGAATATAGACCTATATTTTTAGCACAAATTACTGATACACTTTTTGAAGTTACCATACCAGATTCTAGCATCGCAAAACCCGCTGCCATGAACATTACAAGGAAACCACAAATTAAAAATAGAAGCGAATTAAATATCGCTTGAACTTCTCCAGAGACAGTTGTCTCTGCCATACCGGCACTACTCATGTTTAATAAAAATATTAAACTTAGAAGCGGTGCTGATATTTTTTTTATTATTTTAGTCATTAGACCTCCACTTGTTTAAATGGTGTCTTATAGTTTTATTAATTTTTAAAACTAACGCTGATTAGGAAAATTGGGTATGCAGTATTTGCATATAGTAACAGCCCTAAACGTGTTTTTTACAATCGTTTAGGGCTGTTAAAAAAAATTATCTATTGAATACTTCTTTTAAAGCTTTCGCTGGTAAGAATTTTACTTTCTGAGAAGCAGCAATTTGAATCTGCTCACCAGTTCTTGGGTTTCTTCCAACTCTAGCTTTTCGCTTAGCTACTTTGTACGTACCAAACCCAGCAATTTTTACTGAATCATCACCTTTTAGAGCATCTAAAATAGTGTTGGTAATTGTATCAAAAGTTCGCTCAGCATCTGCTTTGCTCAAGTTTAATGAGCCAGAAAGCTTAGCAATTAGTTGTTTTTTGTTCATTTTAGCTCCGGTTTTGTTGGTTAATATTTATACTTGTCATAAACGTTGATAAATCAAGCTTTTTTTTAGTGTCATTTTTTTTAAAGACACACAATATCTTGTTTTAATTTAAATTAATGTTGATTTTACTTGTCTTTTTAACAAGTTAGAAAATTAAATTATCTAAATATACCAAGGTCTTTTAGATCATTAAATGTGGTGAAAAACATCAATGAAAGCAACAAAAACAAGCCGATTCGAAAAAAGCCTTCTTGGGTTTTTTGAGACAAAGGTCTTCCTAAAATTTTTTCAAATGCATAAAACATTAAGTGTCCACCATCTAACATTGGTATAGGAAACAAATTAATTAACCCTAAACTTATTGAAATATAAGCCATCATACTAATGAAAGCTAACACTCCAAAGGTTGCAACTTGCCCTGATATCTTTGCAATTCTAATTGGTCCACCAAGTTGTGAAGTATCTGCTTTCCCCATGATCATGCCACCGATGTATTTTAAAGATGAAACACTTACAAAATAAACTTCGTTTGCTGCATGGTACAATGCTTGTGCTGGACCTAATTTAACATGATTAATTTTATCATTATAAGCACTTAGTTTTATACCAACCATTCTTTTATTAATTTTATTTCCTAAACCATCCTCACCCTCAACAATGTTTGGTTTTATTTTTAAAATTAATTCTTCATATGAACGCTTAACTTTAAAATCTATAAAGTCTGCTGTTGACATTGTAATATATTTAGAAACTTCCATGATGCTTTTAACTTCATTACCATCAATTTCTAAAATAATATCTTGGTTTTTTAACCCCCCAACCATTGCGGGACTATCTTTTTGGACTTCACTGATAACTGCAGGAGTAAAATCTTTTCCTACAAAAGTATAAATACAAAAAAAGATTACTAAAGCTAATAGAAAATTTGCTAAAGGACCACCAAATACAATTAACACCCTTTGATATAAAGGTTTTAAAATAAATAATTTATCTCGTTCCTCTTCATTATAATTTTCTAAAATCTCTTCATGATCAGCTTGAGAATAAACATTACGATCTCCAAAAAACTTGACGTACCCACCTAATGGAATTGCACACACTTTCCATCTAGTACCGTATTTATCGTTCCATCCAAATAATTCTTTACCAAATCCTATAGAAAAATCAGTAACCCCAACTCCATATTTTCTAGCAAAATAATAGTGTCCATATTCGTGAATAAATACAACTACTAAAATCAGGATTAAAAAAGGTATTATATAACTAAGCATTAACTAACATTTTAAATGAATATAAGATCATTAACAACCTAACAATCATCAGTAATATTGACGCTTTTTGTCTTAATAATTAAATATTGAATTTATCTTTAAATCTATAAAACCAAACTGCTAATTTAAAATAAAATACTCTTAATTGTGGAAAAATAAATTTCTTAGGTAAACCTTTGTAAATTAACGAGATATCTAAGTCTTTACTATTTGATGAAAAAACTAACTTAGATAGTTGTTTTCCAGTCCATGGTGCAGCACTAACCCCTACGCCGCTATAACCAAATCCATAATAAATTTCTTCATTATCTATTTTACCAATTGAAGGAGTAAGTTTTTGAGATAAAGCAATTAAACCTCTCCAATTATAATCAATTTTTACATTGTTCCATTTAGGAAAAATATTTTTTAAAAATTGTTCCATATCATTTGCTCTATTTTGATTTGATTGATCACTTCCTTCAAAATCTCCTCTGGTTCCAAACAAAATTCGATTATCAGGTAACTTTCTATAATAATATAAAAGGTTTTTTGAGTTAGCTATTGGGGCATAAGTATTAAAGTTATGTAAGCTAAGCTCTTCATTTGTTAATGGTCTTGTTACAATAATATTTGAAATAACAGGTAATACTCTCCCATCCATTTCAGGAATTAATCCTTCTTGATAAAATCCATTAGTTGCAACTACAATTTTTTTTGTTTTTATTGATCCTTCACTAGTTCTTAAAAGATAAGAGCTATTTTCTTTTTCTATTTTTTCAACTTTTGTGTGCTCATAGATTTTTAATTTTTTAGACAAAGCATATTTTGTAAGTCCGTTTACAAATTTTAAAGGGTTGATTGCAAAACCAGGTTTATATGAAAAAGCTCCAAATTGCTCAGTTCCACCATGACCTACTTCATCAAACTCTTCTTTTGAATATACTTTAGTCTCTATTCCAAATTCAGACTTATAAACTTCTGCTTGTTCTTTGATTTGATCAAACTTATTTTTATGATGAGCTACAACAAAGTTATTTTCACCAGTTACATCACAATCAATATTATAATTATCAATTAATTCCTTAGTGTAATTAGCTCCTTCAACTGAATTTTTAAAAAATTTTCTAGTCTCCTCCGTTCCATAAACAGATTGCATTTTTTTATAAGACATTTTGCTTGGAGGAAGACAGCAAAATCCTGCATTACGAGAAGAAGCACCCCAACCTACTTTTCCAGCCTCAACCAAAATCACATCTAAATTATAATTTTCAATTAAGTTAATTGCACAGAGTAAACCAGTATAACCACCACCTATAACCACTATTTCTGAACCAATATCTTTTTGAAGTTTATCTAAATTTAAATTTTCACTTGATGTTGCTTCCCAGTAACTACTAACAGGTTTGTTGAACTGATAAATATCTGGGTGATAAACATTATTCATTTATCAAGTGAACCACTTAATACATATTTTAATATTCTAACTGCTTGTTTTTGATCTGAAGCAACAGCAGCTGCAGCAGCATCTACTTCTTTTAAAGCATGTTGGTGTTCTTCATTATGAATAATTATTATTGATTTATTTAAAGCGGCTGCATACCCTGCATCAAATGCAGCATTCCATTGTTTATATTTTTCACCAAATTTAACAATGATCACATCACAATCTTTAATGGATTTTTTAGTTCGAATTGAATTGATATTAGCCCCTTTTCGATCTTTCCAAAAATTTTTCTCCTCAGGACCTAAGATTTCAACTCCACAATCATCTGAAGATGCATGGTCTGTGACAGGAGATAAAAATTGAATGTCTAAATTTTGTTTTTTACATTCATCAATAATTTCATCACGCCAATTTGTGTGAATTTCTCCTGCTAAATATACTTTCAACATCAATATCTCCTTAAAACTTAATTTTTTTATCCAATATTATCTTTAATTTAATTTAATAAAAAATAGATTATATTATAAATTAATTATGCCGTCATTTGATGTAATTAGCAAAATTAATTATCAAGAATTTGATAATGCTTTAGCAAATTGCTTGAGAGAAATAAGCAATCGATATGATTTTAAAGGACTTCACATAACTATAGAACGAAAAGATAAGACAGTTACTACCAATGCTCCAGATGAATTAAAATTAAAGCAAGTCAATGAATTGCTACAAACACACTTAGTGAGACGAAAAGTAGATCCAAGAGTTTTAGAAGTTAAAAGTTCAGAGGGCGCTTCGGGTGGAGCAATTCGACAAGTAAGTGAACTTAAAGAAGGAATTAGCCAAGAAAATGCTAAAAAGGTAATTGCTGACATTAAAAAACTAAAACTTAAAATTCAGATTAAAATTCAAGGTGATGAGTTAAGAGTTGATGGTAAAAAAAGAGATGATCTTCAAGAAGCTATAGCAGCAATTAAAGCTATAGATATTGGGCTTCCGCTAGACTTTGTAAACTTTAGAGATTAATCCTCTCAAACTATTTATTGTAATTGGTACAAAAAGATATAAGCAGACACTCAATTACTTAAAATTTACTTCATCCCAACATAATGAACTTCTCTGATCTAAAAATTGAAAATAAATTAAAAAAATCGATTGAATTAGCTGAATTTAAAACTCCAACCCCTATTCAAAGTAAATCAATACCAATTAGCTTAGAGGGAAAAGATGTTTTGGGTACTGCTCAAACAGGTACTGGTAAAACACTAGCATTCACAATTCCAATGTTGAATAAGCTTTTAAGAGATAAGCAAGCAATGGCATTAATAATTTGTCCAACAAGAGAACTTGCAACACAGGTAATGGAAACTGTTTTAAAACTTAATATTAGAGAAATAGGAATTGGTAATGCTCTTTTAATCGGTGGTGAGAGTATGCAAAAACAACTTAGACAATTAAAAAAAAGAGCAAGAATAATAGTTGGAACTCCTGGAAGAATTAACGATCACATTGAACGTAAAAGTTTAAACTTATCAAAAGTAAATTATCTAGTCTTAGATGAGACGGATCGAATGTTGGATATGGGATTTACTCCTCAAATTGAACTGATTTTAAAATTTATTCCAAAAGATCATCAAACATTATTATTTTCTGCAACTTTACCTGAAAACATTTTAAAAATTTCACAAAAATATCTTAACAATCCTGAAAGAGTATCTGTTGGTTCTTTATCAACTCCAATTGAAAAAATTAAACAAGAAACTTTTCAAATCACAGCTGACAAAAAATATCATGAGCTAATTAACCAATTAGTTGAAAGAAGTGGATCTATTTTAGTTTTTGTTAAAACTAAACATGGTGCGGATAAAATTGTAAAAAGATTAAAATATGATGGTCATAAAGCTGATGCAATACATGGAAATCTTAGACAAAGTAAAAGAGACAGAGTTATTAGAGGATTTAGAAATGGTAATAGCAGAATTTTAATTGCAACCGATGTTGCAGCAAGAGGATTAGATATTCCAGTAATCAAACATGTTATAAACTATGATCTTCCACAAGTTCCGGAAGATTATATTCACAGAATAGGTAGAACTGGTCGTGCTGGAAAAGATGGTTCTGCTTTAACTTTTTTAACAAACAATGACAGAGGTATGTGGAGATCTATACAAAAATTAATAGATCCTGACTTTAAGGTTAAAGAAGAAGCAAGACCAAACAATCAAAAGAGTAAGAAATTTAATAAAAAAAATAAATTTAAAAAGAAATTTAAGAATAAATTTTCTAAAAATAAATTAAGTAAAAAGAAGAAATTCAAAAAATTTGAAATTAAAGATAATAAAAGAAAATTTAAAAATAGAAAAAGACCTAAAAACTTTAAGTTTAAAAAAAATAAAAGAAAATAGATTTATAATTTTTGTATTAAAGAAGCCGTGTTATTTGTAGGCTTATTTACATCTTTAGAAATTTCATGGAATATAAGATCTGGTGATTTACGTTCATTTAAAAACGCTGACCCTTGTAATTCTAAATTTAGATATCTATTAACATCCGCTTGATTAAGAATAACTGGTTGACGGTGATGAATTTCCTTAATGTTTTCTTTTGCTTCTTCTGTAATTAAACAAAACTGATCACCTTCAAAAATACCAGCAAAATAAATAGTATTATTATCTTCACGAGTAAAGTAATGAGGAGTTTTTTCTTTCTCTTCCCTCTTCCATTCATAAAATCCATCTGCAACAGCAACACATCGATTGTTTTTAATCAATTTTTTAAAGGAAACTTTTTCATCAATTGTCTCTAATCTTGCATTAATCAGGGCTTTAAAATCTTTATCTTTTGCCCAGCTTGGAACTAAGCCCCATTTCAAACCTTCTAAAGTATTTCCATTTTTATATTTTTTTATGACTGGAAGTTTTTGATAAGGATGAGCATTATAGTTTTCGTTATCCTCAACCTGAATTGCGGATTTAACTAGAGAACTTGTTTTAGTAACTGGATTTTTTACAACGTATCTTCCACACATTTTAAATTGTTTGTTCTTTCATCAAATCTTCAATTTGTTTTATCATAATTTCTGGAGATCGCATGGACGGATAAATCTCTTGAGCTTGTTTGTAGCTTCTAATTGCTTTTTCAAAATTTTTTAACTGAATGTTTACTAAACCCTGCCCTGCTAAGGCACCAAAATGTCTTGGTTCTAATTCTAAGACTTTATCAATATCATCTTGTGATTTTTGAAATTCTCCTAACATATAAAGTACAGTAGCTCTCTTATTCCAAGCCTCAGCCCAATTTTCATCAAGGTTTATTACTTCTGTAAATATTTCTCTTGCTCTTTTTGGCTGTTGGTTTCTTATAAACATTGAACCTTCTTCTAAACGAGCTGTAAGTTTTTCATTAGTTGGATGAGTACTCCATAAAGACCAAATTTCCTGCTCAACAATAGCTGCAACTTTTGCTTTATTAACTTTTAGTTCATTAAACAATTGATTAAGTCTAACATCTCTATCATTTGCAAAAGAACTCGTTAAAGAAAATAAAAAAATTAAACAAATTAAAAGTACTCTCTTCATAATTAGATATTACCAAATAAGAGAATTAGAGTCTTTGTTCTTATGTATTTTGATTAATATTTTTACAACTATAAAAAGAAATATCCTTTTCTTTCTCTTCTAGTTTAATATTTTTTGTAATTTCGTGAACAAGCTCACCTGTTTTAATAGTTAAAACTGCAGATTCTGAATAATTCTTTTCATCATCAAAAGCTTGAATTAGAACCACATCTTTATTAGAAATTTTTACCTCTAGTTCAATTTTATCAATAAAATTAGATAAATTTTTAATATTCAATACATTTGGTGATTTAGACTCAATTACAAGTTTATTAATATTATCTCTATTAATTTGATCTTTTGTAAATGTTTCAAAGTTATGATCTGGATTTTTTAAAATTACTTTTTCAAATGCACACACAAGATTTAAATTTCTATCTACAGTAATGTTTGTATTTTGTGCATTAGCATAACTTAAGCAAAGGAAACTTATAACAATTAGCAATTTTTTCATTTAATTTATAATATTAATAATACTTTTTTTAATAGTTTCACTTACTTTAATTGTTCCTTCTTTATTGGGGTGAATTCCATCTTGCTGATTTAAACTTGGGTCGAGTGCAACCCCCTCAAGTAAAAATGGGATCAAAGGTAAATTATATTTTTTTGATAATTTTGGATAAATTGCATCAAACTCTTTTTTGTATTCAGCACCATGCGTAGTTGGAGCAACCATGCCTGCAATAATAATTTTAATTTTTTTATTATTAGCTATCTTTATGATTTCTTCTAAATTTTTCTCAGTTTCTTCTGGTTTTATTCCTCTAAGCATATCATTGGCACCCAAACCTAAAATGATTAAGTCAATGCCAGGTTCAGATAAACTCCATTCAGCAATGTTCAATCCTCCTGAAGAAGTACTTCCAGAAACACTGCTATTAATTATCTTTATACTTAAACCATCTTTTTTAAAATTATCTTCTAATACTACTGATAAGTGATGTTCTTTAGGTAAACCATATCCGGCCATCAAACTATCCCCAAATAATACTACCTTTTCTATTGCGAATGCGTTTATGTGCACTAGAAAGATTATCAAAATTTTTATAAATAAACTTTTATTCATGAGTGATCTTCTTAAATTAAAAAAAATAAATCTCAAATACCAAACTGGTAAAGAAAGTATCAATGTTTTAAAGAATATTGATCTTACCATTAAGAAAAAAGAGACAGTTTCTGTCGTAGGTGAAAGTGGATCTGGTAAAACTAGTTTGATTATGCTGGTTGGAGGGTTGGAAAAACCAACTTCTGGTAAAATTATTTTTCAAGATCAAGTAATTACTAGTTTAAATGAAGATGAAGTTTCAGAAATAAGAAAGAAAAATATTGGAATTATGTTTCAATCTTTCTACTTAATTCCAAATTATACTGCGGTTGAAAACGTTGCTTTAACACTAGAGTTAAATAATTTTAAAAATCCTGAGACTGAAGCGAAAACTTTATTAGATAGATTTGGTTTAAAGCATCGTTTTAATAATTTACCTAGTCAGTTATCTGGTGGTGAACAGCAAAGAGTTGCGATTGCAAGAGCGATAGCAATGAAACCTGAATTGATCTTGGCTGATGAGCCTACTGGAAACTTAGATACTGAAAACTCATTAATGATTTCAAATATTTTATTTAAATATGTAAAAGAGGAAGGATCTTCCTTAATCATGGTAACGCACGATCCAAAACTAGCTAATAAAGCAAAAAGAAAAATTAAAATAAAAGATGGAAAAATTAAATAATCGATCTGAATTTAGTTTGATTTTTAAATATGCTTTAAAAGATTTAAGCAGAAACTATCACAAAATCTCAAGTATCATTGTTACTCTATTTATTAGCCTCTTTATATTAAGTGCTATTTTTACAATTGAGGATAGTCTTAAAAAGGAACTAAACGATAATGCTAAAGCACTTTTAGGTGGTGATTTAGAAATTGATTACAATCGTAACCAAGGAAATCTAGAATTAGTTAATCAGGTAAAAGAATTTGCAACTGTATCTCAAATGATTGAGTTCAGTACCATGCTTTCAACAACAGGCAGAGAAAAAAACAAATCTTTATTTACAAGAATTAAAACAGTTGATGAAAAATACCCGTTATATGGTGAAGTAATATTTGAACCTGAAGGTGCTTATGAGCGAATGCAAAAAGAACCAAACACTATTTTAATTAATGAAAGTCTATCAAAGACACTTAGGATAAAAATTAATGAACAAGTTAAAGTTCAAGACCAAAACTTTACAGTTATAGGAATTATAAAATCAGTTCCTGATGTTAGTGGATTTGTTGCTTTTGGTGATTGGGCACTTGCAGGAAAACAAACATTAGAGATATTAAAACTAAACGGTATTGGAAGCTTTTTAAACTACGAATACAAAGTAAAATTTAATGAAGGAGATAACCCTGAAGAATTAGAAGAAAGAATTGAAAATATTTTTAAAGATGATCAAAAAGTAAAACTTCGTTATCCTGAAAATTCAGCAAGTGGAATAAAGAGAATAATAAATAATTTTTCACAATTTTTATCTCTTGTTTCAATAAGTGCGATGTTAATTGCTGGAATTGGAATTGCGAATACTCTCCTTTCATTCATTAATCAAAACAACATGTCAATTGCAGTTAGAAAAGCAGTTGGTTTTTATTCTGGGAATATAAAAACACTTTATTATCTTCAGTTATTAATATTATTATTTGTTATTACAGTTATCTCATATGGCTCAAGTTTTTTAATAGTGCCTATTGCTGATAAGTACTTATCAGACGGTCTTGGATTAAATGTTTATCCAGTATTCTCTATTGTAAATTTTATTAAAATATTTTTAGTAGGTTTATTGGTAATTGTAATATTTTCTATCCCAACAATAAGTTCAATTGACCAGGTTAAAGCCTCTAATTTATTTAGAAATGTCTTTCAAAACTTGCAATTTTATTATTCAAAAAAGTCTATTGTTTTAAGTTTTGTTTTACTTTCTATTTTAGTTTTATTATTCACCATTGGCTCAGAACAACCAACTTATAGCCTTGGATACTTTGCTGCATTTTTTGTATGTTTGATAGTGTTTTTCTTTCTTTCAAGAATAATTATATTTTTTCTTAAAAAATTTAAATCAAGCTCAAATATTTCTTTAAAGGTATCAATTAAAAATATCACTCAAACAAAAAGTATTACTCCAATTACTATAATGTCTTTAGGGTTAGGTGTTACTTTACTTTTAACATTGGCATTGGTTGGAACAAACTTTCAAAGAGAAATTGCTAAATCAATTCCTGATATTGCTCCTGATTATTTCTTTGTGGGAATTCAAAAAGGAGAACGTGAAAAGTTTGAGCAAGGGATATTAAAGATGGATCCTGATGCAGACATTGAAGTTGTTCCAATGGTTTCATCTGGGATTGCAAAAATTAATGGTATTAACCCAAATACTTATATTAAACCTGATAATGATAGTTATTGGGTAATTGGAAGTGAGAGAAGATCTTCATGGGCCGAAGATATTCCTAAAGATAATCCATTAGTTGCTGGAGAATGGTGGGATTTAAAAAAACCTAATCAACTTCAAATATCTTTAGACGCTAAAGTTGCAAAAGATTTTAATATTCAACTAGGAGATATTTTTACTTTAAATATATATGGAAGAAAAATTGATGGTGAAGTGGTAAACTTTAGAGAAGTTAATTATCGAGATTTAAGCATTAACTTTGCAATGCTTTTTAATCCTCAATTCGCTCAAAATATTCCTCATGAATATTTAGCAACAGCAAAATTTAATTCTGATAAATTTGATGAAACTGAAATGCTAGAAGTTATGCCTAGCTTATCAATGATCAAAATTTCTGATTATCTAACAAAGGTAACAGCTGTTCTAAATAAAGTATTCATTGCTGTTACTCTAATATCAGCTGTAACTATTGTGATTGGTTTAATTGTTATTTCAAGTGCAATTATGGTTCAAGGTAAAGTTAAAGAGTATCAAAACTTAGTGTTTAAAATTCTAGGCTTTTCAAAAAAAGAAATAATCCTCTCATCATTAATAGAATTCATTATTATATTTAAATCAGTCATACTAATTGCAATATTCTTTGCGGTAATTGGTTCAAAATTTATTATGGAAAATATCTTTGAACTTGTGTGGATGTTTGATTTTAAAGTTTTAATATACTTAGGTTTTTCAATTGGATTTGTAACATTGATATTGATTATGTTAACCAATTTAAAATATCTAAATCCAAAAGTTTACCCTTTAATTAGAAATCAATAATTAAAATTTTGTAATTTTACTATCTAAAGCAATTACATTTAATTCCACTTTTAGTTTTGGAAATCTTTTTTTAATTTCTTTTTTAAGTTTGTTAAATGAGTCTTGGTGTATTTTTTTTTCATTTAAGGTACTAAAGTCTTTTTTTCCATTAGCAATTTTAGCAGCACCACAATCTTTGTGATTAATAACAATTAGTTTTTCTATTTTGTGAAGTTTAATGGAAGTTGCAAGATTATCATAAAAAGTATTATGCCATTTTTTAAATTTATTGTGCGTGACCCCTACCGCAGCACCCGCAATTGTAAAAGCACTATACTTGCCAGTTAATTTTTTTTTTTTTAAATAATTATGAACTAAATGTTGAAATCTTGGGTCCATACAAGATAACACCATTGCTTTAAATTTTGACTTCATGAATTAAACTCCACTTTGTACATTGCCTCATTCCTTCTATTCATTGGAAGGGTAAAAGGACTATCATATGTTGCTCTGATTGGTGGACTTATAATTGAAATATTATTTTTCTTTAACTCTTTTTCTAAAATTTCTTTGTGTTTTATGAAATTTCCATCTGAAGCTCGACCGGAATATCTCAGCACAGCATAATATCCTCCCACGATATTTATTATCCTTACATCTTCTCTACTGGGATTGGGAACGTTATCTAAATTAAACTTTGAAGGTAAATAAAACTGCATAGTCATATTACCATTTTTTTCTACTTGAGTAACTGGAGTAGTCATTGCTATCTTCTCTTGAGCATCATTTCTTCCAGAAATATAATTAAATAATTTTCTAAAATTACTATCTATTCCAGCTCTAGAAGTTTCAACTGCTAAACGATCAGAATATTTTCTGATCTCATAAATTTCATTTTTTTCAACTACTTCATACTTTGCTTCTTCATTGGCCATAACAATAGAATACGGTAAAACAAAGAAAGTACAAAATAGAAGAATTAATTGTTTTTTTAAGTTCATGGATTAAATGACTTTATATTCAAAATTTTGTGTTGTTTCATTAATTTGAATTAATTTAGCTCCATTTCTTTCGTGAAAATTCTTTGCCATTTCTGTTAAAGGTGAAAGGGTTACTAATCTGTTTAAATGATTAGATTTTTTAATCTTTTTAAATACTTCTTTTACAATTAACTTTCCGCCTCCTTTTTTTTTTGACCAAACAGTATAAGCAATAGCGATTTGTCCACCTTTTTGATCTCTCATTGCACTTTGCAAAAAAGCATCAGTGCTTAATTTTTCAAGTTCATCAACACTTCTAGGGATTTCATTGGTGTAAGCAAAACACATTACAGCATGAATTTCACCTTGATATTCAACTCCATAAATTTTTCTTCCAAAACCTGTCCTAAATTCATTATCTAATTCTGGTCGAACTGGATCTTCCTCTACATTGCATTCTTTAAGTTCAACAAGTTTAGCACCTTTTACCCAACCAAAAAAATTATCAATATTTTTACTGAGTGCTTGTCTATTTTTCCTTATTCTTGCTTTTATTCTAGGATTAAATTTTTTTTTCATATTAAAGTTTATCCTATTCTATCAACCATTCAAAAATTAAACATTTGTTAAATAATCATATCAGGTAATCATATAAAAGTTTTGAACTACTTATAAAAATTAAAAAATACAAAATATTATAAAATAATTTTTCATTAATAACTTTAATTAATCGATAACCAATTAATATACCAACAAAAGCAAGTGGAAATAAAAATACTGATTGTTTGAAAGTTACTAAATTTGTCATTGAGAGGTTAATATATAGAGGAAGTTTTATTAGATTAACAAAAGTAAAAAATATAATTCTTGTTCCAACATAAATTTCTTTTTGCATTCTTAATGGAAGCATATAAACACTTACTGGAGTTCCTCCAGCATGGACACAGAAACTTGTGAATCCAGCTATAACAGAACAAATCCCTCCTTTAATAGAATTTTTTTGTGACTTAGCCTCTTTATCTTTTTTAAAAAAAAAATAATGACCTGCAAAAATAAATCCCATTAAACCAATCATAAATTTTAATAATTCTTCTGAAAAATATGTGAAAGTAAAAGAAGCGATAAATATACCAACAGCAGCAAATGGAACCATTAACTTTAGGGTGCCTAAGTCATATTCCTTTCTGTATTTATAAACAGCAATAAAATCCGAAAATATTAAAATTGGTAAAATTATTCCTAATGCTTGGTTCAAAGGCATTACAATTGTCATTAATGGAATAGAGATTAAAGTCATCGATCCACCCAAACCTGATTTTGCAATACCATATAAAATTATTGCTGGTACAACTGTAAAGAAAAATAATAAATTTATTTCCATTTATTTAATGAATTTAATAGTTTTGAACCTAAAGGACTAATTGGTTCTTGAAGAATTATTTCTTTTCCTGTTTTTTGTTTAACTAACTGTAATAATTTTTTTGCTATTCCTTTTTTTCTAAAAATTGGATTAACAAAAATGTATTCAACTTCCGCTTTTTCATTAAATCTAACAAAACCAAGTGTTGTATTTTCATTTTTATAAGTAAAAACACCATCAGCTTCATCTAATTTATAAGTTGATAAATCAATAATGTTCATAAATCCTAGTAATTGAGGAGCAAAAGGATAATTGCTATTGCAGCAATTATAGAACTAACAATAATATAATTAAGCTTAATATTGAACTTTTTCTCAACAAAATCAGTTATTTTTTCCCAAAATAATACAATCAGAAAAATAATAACTGCTGGTATAATATATTTAATCATAGTTTAAGATTTATCGTCACTAACATAAACAGAAACCCCACGACTGTTTAAGTCAACATCGAATTTTTTATGTAGTGGTGGAAATGCTCTTTGTGAACAATCTAATCTGTCACAGGTTCTACATGAAACACCAATAGGGATTTCAGTTGATTTATCATTAATATTCATATTTTCAGTATAAATAAAATCTTTTGCGTATTTTGCTTCACAACCTAAACCAATAGATAATACATTTTTAGATTGACCAAATCTTCCAATCCCTTTTTCTACAGTTTTTGCAATACAAACATATTTTTCACCGTTATTCATTTTACTGACTGCTGTATGTAAAACTCCAGGTGTAGTGAATGCAGTATAAACATTCCATTTAGGACAAGCTCCACCATATCTTGGGATATCAATTCCAGATAATGAAAATCTTTTTGAAATATTTCCAGCCATATCAACTCTTAAAAAATGAAATGGTATACCAGGAAGTTTTGGATCTTGTAAACATGTAACTCTATGCGCTACTTGTTCAAATGAAGTTGCAAAAGTATTTTGTAGTAACTCTAAATCATATTTTAATTTTTTACATTCAGAATGAAATAATTTATATGGCATCAAAATTGCAGCACCACAATAATTTAACAAAGCAACTTTAGTAAGTTTTTTTGACTCGTCTGATGGAAAACTAAATTTATTTAAATAATATTCAACATCTTTAATAGCACCCATTTGTGCAACTTGAGAAGCAGCGTGTAATTTTTTTGTTTCAATGGAACTATAATCACTAAGTAATAACTCTTTCTTGCTTTTGTTATAAATTTTTGAAAATGGTTTGTTCTCATCAGGAATAACATCTTTTACAGTTATTGAATATTCTGACTGCAAATAATCACACAAGGCTATATATCTTGTTCGATTATTTTTTTGAATTTTATTAAAAACTTTATTTGCAAACTCTTCTAGCTTAGGAAAATAATTTTTATTTTCCTGAAAAAAATCAACAACAACTTCTCCAGGAAAAGAATTTTTTCTATTGTCTACAATTTTACCTGAAATTTTTTCAATCTTACTTATTAATTCATGATCTTTTTTTTTTAGAATATCTCCTAGTCTTACAATTGCTTTTCCAATCTTTGGGTTTGTGCTTACTAAATCTTTTACTTCTGGACCTAAAATATCTAAGTCTTCAAATAAACTGTCATCTAAAATTTCAGAAATCGTATTTTGAAGATTAATATCTGTCTTAAACGTAAGATCAGATAATTGGATATTTAATTTTTCACAAACATTTAAAAGTAAATCACCATCTATTTTTCTTTTACCGCTTTCAATTAAGTTTAAATAACTAGGAGAAATGCTTAAATCTTCAGCTAATTTGTTGGCTTGAAGTCCAAGTTGTCTTCTAAAAGCTCTTATTTTTGGCCCTATTTTAAGATCTATTTGACTCATTTTACTATTTGTAAATTTTGTAAATTTATTTTTACAATATTTTTTCCTTGTTTACAAAGGTTTTTAACGTTTTTTATAGATTTTGTAAATTTTGTAAAATATATGACTCGTATGGATAAAAACTTAAAAAACACAGAAAATGAGGCTCAAATCATCAAAAAAGAGGACTTAGATCACCATCATGCTAAAGGAATTTACATGAGAGATGATCATTGTGATTGGGGTTCAAGTGGAATGAGTGAACTAATCGAAACTTTAAACGATAGTAACTAATTCAACTTTTTCAATTTTCTTAAAAAAAGGATTATAAATAATGAGCGCAGAGAAAATCTCTTATAAGTTAAAAAGATTTGCAGGTATCAAACGAGATTATACTGATGAAGAAGTGGAGAGATTAAGAGGTTCTATTAAAATAGAATACTCACTGTGCAAAAATCAATCAGAAAAACTTTGGAAATTATTAAACACAGAAGCTTATATAAATACACTTGGTTCTTTGTCAGGCAACCAAGCTGTACAGCATGCAAAAGCTGGGTTAAAAGCAATATATTTAAGTGGCTGGCAAGTTGCAGCGGATGCCAATACAGCTGGAGAAATGTATCCAGACCAATCCTTATATCCTTATGACAGTGCTCCTAAATTAGTTGAGTCTATGAACAACTCTTTAATTAGAGCAGACCAAATTCAACACATGGAAATGCAAGATGGTGACATGAAAAGAGAGGAAAAAGTTGATTATATGCTTCCAATTATTGCTGATGGTGAGGCAGGCTTTGGCGGACCATTAAATGTATTTGAATTAACTAAAAAATTTATAAAAGCAGGTGCTGCAGGTGTTCATTTTGAAGACCAATTGGCTAGTGAAAAGAAATGTGGTCATATGGGTGGAAAAGTTCTAGTTCCAACTGGCACTATGGTCAAAAACCTTAAAGCTGCAAGATTAGCTGCAGATATTGCAGAAGTTCCTTTAATTATATTAGCAAGAACAGATGCTAATGCCGCAAAACTTATTACAAATGATTTTGATGAAAATGATAAACCATTTTTAACTGGTGAAAGATCTCCTGAAGGTTTTCATTATGTTAAAGATGGAATTAATCAAGCTATCTCTAGAGGTTTAGCTTATGCACCGTATGCCGATTTAATCTGGTGTGAAACAGCTACTCCTAATCTAGCAGAGGCTAAGAAATTTGCAGATGCAATTCACGAGAAGTTTCCTGGAAAACTATTAGCTTACAATTGTTCTCCCTCATTCAATTGGAAAAAACATTTAAATGATGATGAGATTGCTTCATTCCAACAAGAGATTGCTAAAATGGGATACAAATTTCAGTTTATTACACTTGCTGGATTTCATACTCAAAACATTGCAATTTTTGAGCTTGCTGAGAAATATAGAAAAGAAGGTATGGCTGCATATTCTAGAATTCAACAACAAGAATTTGCTAGAGAAAAAGATGGCTATACTAGTGTTAAACACCAAAGAGAAGTTGGTACATCTTATTTTGATGCAGTCTCAAATACTATTAGTAGCGGCCAAAGCTCAACAACAGCAATGGCTGGATCTACTGAAGCTGAACAGTTTTAAAAAAAAATAACTTCCCTCTCCATTTTTTTTTGATAGCCCTTAATATAACTAGGGCTAGTTTTTTTATTTGTAATTAATGTTAAGCCTGTTAATGCTCACAAATGTCTAATAAAAACTTTGGTTTTGGAACACAAATAAGAAAATCTCCTTATTTTGATGCTACTGTAAAATGGGGAGCAACAGGTTTTTCTGTATATAATCACATGTATATTCCTAGAGATTTTGGGAGTCCTGAGCAAAACTTTTGGAACCTAATTGAAAAATCAATTCTATGTGATGTTGCGGTTGAAAGACAAGTCGAGATCACTGGTCCTGATGCATATAAATTTACTCAACTTCTAACTCCTAGAGATCTTTCAAAGTTATCTGTTGGACAATGCAAATATGTTTTAATTGTAAATAATGATGGTGGCATCTTAAATGATCCAGTTTTATTAAGACTTGGTGAAAATCATTTTTGGTTATCTTTAGCTGATAGCGATGTTTTATTATGGGCGCAAGGTGTTGCTGTTAATTCAGGTTTAGATGTTAAAATATCTGAACCAGATGTTTCTCCCTTGCAATTACAAGGTCCTACTTCACAAGAAATAATGGCCAAACTATTTGGTCAAGATATAAGAGATCTAAAATATTATTGGCTTAGAGAGTATGAACTTGATGGAATTCCATTAATTGTTTCAAGAACTGGTTGGTCAAGTGAACTTGGTTATGAGATATTTTTAAGAGATGGTTCAAGAGGAAATGAGCTTTATGAAAAAATAATGGAAGCTGGTAAAGAACATGGTCTTCAGCCTGGTCATACATCATCTATAAGACGAATTGAAGGTGGTATGCTTTCTTATCACGCAGATGCAGATATACATACAAACCCATTTGAATTAGGATTTGATCGATTAGTTAATTTAGATACTGATATAAATTTTATAGGTAAAGAAGCGCTAAAAAAAATAAAGCAAGAGGGAATTAAAAGAAAACAAGTTGGTATTATAATAGATTGTGATCCTTTATCAGGGCCTAACACAACCTTTTGGCTGATTGAAAAAGATGGTAAGAAAATTGGTAAAGTGACTTCAGCTGTATATTCACCAAGATTAAAAAAGAATATTGCGCTTTCAATGGTTGAAGTTAATCATTCTGAGATAGGCAATCAATTAGATGTTCAAACAAACGAAGGAAAATATTCGGCCACAATAGTAGAAAAACCTTTTTACGATCCAAAAAAGAAAATAGCTAGCAGCTAAGATTTAATATTATATCCTTTTTTCAATAGAACTGTAACCACTGTTACACAAGACATCAAAAATACTACCATTGAAATAATACTTACCCAAATATTGAAATCTGAAACACCATAAAAGGCAAATCTTAAACCATTAATTAAATAAACAACTGGGTTAAAATAAGTAACTGTTTGCCAAAACTCAGGCAACATATCTAAAGAATATAAACTACCACCTAAAAATACCATTGGCGTAATAACTAATGTTGGAATGATAGACATTTGCTCAAAATTAGAGCTCATTAAACCAATTAAAAAACCAAATAGAGCAAATGTAAATGCCACTAACACCAATAAAAATATCATTAACAATGGATACATTACTTGAACCTCGACAAAGAACGTTGATGTTAAAAATATAACCAATCCAACAATAAGAGTTTTAGTAGCACCAGCACCCACAAAAGCTAAAACAATTTCAAAAGTTGAAATTGGTGCAGCTAAAATTTCATAAATAGTTCCATTAAATTTTGGAAAAAATATCCCAAATGAAGTGTTACTGATTGATTGAGTTAACAACGTTAACATTAATAGACCAGGAACAATAAAAGACCCATAACTAATTCCATCAATTTTTTCTACATATCCACCAATTACAGATCCAAAAACAATAAAATATAATGATGTAGACAAAACTGGAGAAAACAATGATTGCATCAATGTTCTCTTAAATCGATCCATTTCATGCAAGTACATTGCTCTAAATGCGTAATAATTAAACTTCATTATTCTCCTTTACTAATGTCACAAATATTTTCTCTAAAGTAGTTTGTTCAGTTTTTAAATCCTGTAATTTTAAGTTTGCATCTTTTAAATCTTGTAGCAAGTTAGTTATTCCAGTGCTTTTAGCTCTAACATTATAAGTGTAATTAATTGATTTTTTATCTTCTCCAATTTCTAGATTATACTTATCTAAGCTATTTGGGATTTCAGTGATTTCTTCTTGAAGATCTACTGTAAGTTTTTTATGTCCCATTTTTTTTAATAGTTCTTTTGTTTCATCAACAACAATAATTTCTCCTTGATTGATTACCCCTACTCTATCTGCAATTGCCTCTGCTTCTTCAATATAATGAGTAGTGAGAATAATTGTTACTCCAGTTTTTCTTAAAGTTTCAACTACCTTCCACATGTCTTGACGTAATTCAACATCAACACCAGCTGTTGGCTCATCTAAAAATAAGATAGTTGGTTCATGAGACAATGCTTTTGCAATCAATACACGTCTCTTCATTCCTCCAGATAATTGTCTTAATCTTAAATCTTTTTTATCCCATAAGCTTAGGTCTTTTAAAATTTTTTCTATATGTTTTGGATCTGGTTTTTTTCCATATAAACCTCTTGAATAAGAGACATTGTTAAAAACTGTTTCAAATTGTTCTAAGGTTAACTCTTGTGGAACTAATCCAATTCTAGATCTTGTTTCTCTGTAATCATCAATGATATCAAAATCATCTACAGTAACTTTTCCTGAAGATGGTCTTACGATTCCACAAATTATACTTATAAGTGTAGTTTTACCTGCTCCATTTGGTCCAAGCATTGCAAAAATTTCACCCTTTTTGATATTTAGGTTTATTTTCTTTAAGGCTTCAAAGCCATTATCGTAAACTTTTGATAGATTATTTATGCTTATTTGATCTGACATGGACTAGGCATATATAGAGACAATTTATGGTATTACAATAATTTTAAATTTGTTTACAAACTATGACTAATGAGAAAATTTTTAGTATTTGTTTGTTTTATATTGGCATTCACCACTAAAGGAATGGCTAAAGAAACAACTTATACTAAAGAGTTATTTGATAAAGCTTTGTCAAATGGAAAAGTTGTGGTGGTTAGTTCATGGATTAAATATTGTACGTCTTGTGCAAGCCAAATGAAAGTTCTCGATAAAGCAAAAAATGATTATGATAATATTGAATACTTTACATTTGATGTAACCAATAAAGAAATTGCAGAATTTTTTAATATTCAATATCAAACGACCCTTTTAATTTTTAAAGATAATAAAGAAGTTTACAGAAGCATTGGTGAGACAACCAAAGAGCTTATTTATGATGCTTTAAACTCTGTGATCTAAATCAATTACTTTTTAATTTCAAAATTATTGCTGGTAAAAAAGTTGCAACAACAAATGATAAAAATAATAAAGATTGAGCCACAAAAGGTGAAAATAGATCTTTAGACATCAATCCTCCAACCAATAAACTTTTAGAAAAATCTGGATACGGAAACATTAAAAATCCACCAATTAAACCAATTATAACCGAAACATAAGCAGTTTTTTCATTTACCTTATTGTAAAAGCTATAAAAAACTGTGAATACAAATGCACAACAAAATAAATCAGCCAGCAAAAATAGATACAAAATATCAAATCCTTTTGAAGCAACACCAAATGCAATTAATGATAAAAATACAATAAAGTATTTTGAAATTTTTAAATAATCTGTTTTTTTATCCAAATTAAAAGTCGCTTTACCATCGACAACAAACAGACTTGATATAGCATTAACCAATGTATCAACTGTTGAAATTGTTAAAGCTAAACCAAGAATAACGATAATTAAAGATAGCATTTCAGTTTGTTCTTTTAACAATAAAGTAAAAAATCCTAAATCAGCTCTTGCTGATGGATCAATAGAGAATGACACCATTCCGATAAAACCCATTAAAAAAACTATTGGCACAATTACAAAAAAAGAAATGATTAATGCTGATTTTAAAGTGTTATAATTTTTAGCAGCATAAACCCTTTGCCAATTTCCCTGGTGAAATAAATTTGTGGCTGCAACTGCAATAAAAAAAGTTAACCCAGCTGTATAACTTGGAATATAAGATGAGCTTAATAGTTGTGGATTTTTTTCTTTAATGAAAGCAAATGAAAAATTATCACCTGTTGATGAACTGATAATTAAAATAAGAATTAACAAGAGAAATCCAATTACTATCATTTGAATATTGTCAGTAAAAATAGAAGCTCTTAGACCACCATAAAGCGTATAAGTTAAAGTAGCTAAAAGTACTATCAATGCGGTAATCCAAAGATCTGTACCTGATAAATAGTTAATCAAAACTGCAACAGCTGTGACTTCTGCACAAAGAAAAATAAACATGTAAAATATTGTCATCAATAAGATCAGTTTAAATAAACTTTTTCCAAATTTTTTTCTCATAAACTCAATTAGTGATGATCCTTTTGGAAACTCTGATCTAATTTTTCTTCCAAAATAAATTAGAAAAATCATTGGAAAAGCTGTTCCAAGTGCATAACCAATAACAGCACCTATTCCTCCCCATGTAGCAGCAGCAACAGGTCCAAACAAAATCCAAGCCCCTAAAGCAGATGCAACAAGACTAGTTGTTAATGAAAATAGTTCAATGTTTCTATTTGCAGTTAAATAATTACTTATTCCATGGAATTTTTTAGAATGATAAACCCCTAATACAGCAAATATTAAACTGATAATAATTACTAATGTTAATGACGATGATTGACTTAAAAAGTATGTGTTATTCATTTTATCCCTTTCTGAATTACCGGACAGGTTCTTAGGGTTTGATCTCAGTCTGTGAAGACACCCCTTGATTTATTCTTACTCCATTTTTTATGAAATTAAAAGAATTTAGAAAAATTTTTCTTGGTTACTAATTATTCCTAACCTTTATGATTCATTATTTCAACCATACACTGTGTTGCGTACTCTCTCCACTCAGAGGAATTCTTATTTTTTAGACTATTTAAATGATCTCGATTACTTTGAATATCGTCTTTATGTTTTAGATAATCAGCACCATTAAGATTGGCTTCCATAGATGAAAGGTTGGTTTCCATTGCTTTTATCCATTCTTTTCCAAGCTCAACACATTTTTGATCATCTTTTTCATCACAGATTTGTTTGAAAAAATTAAAAATAACATCATCAGTTTTAACTGAAGTGTTCATATCTTATTGCTCAATACAGGTACCGATTGAGTCTGGACCACACGTCTTACCATTAGTCCATGTAGCTCCAATTAGATTAGCATTTTCAAAGTTTGCATTGGTAATATTTGCAGATGTAAAATTTGCTTCCATCAAATTTGCATTTTGAAAATTAGCTTCAATTAGAGTTGCTCCCATGAAATCAACTCTAGTTAAGTTCGCATTAGTAAAATTTGTTTTTTCAAAATTTCCACCAATACTAATTGTTTCATAAAGATTAGCTCTAACAAATGTAGACTCTGGAAAAGTTCCAAAGGATAAATTAGAATTCATCATAATACTTTTATCTAAATTTACTTGTACAAAGCTTGCAAAAGATAAATTTGAGTTTGGTAGATAACTACCTTGAAGATCCTGTCCATCTGAAAATCTGCATTTTGAATAATCTACACCATCCGTTAATGGATCATCACATGCAGCATTTGAATTTGAAACAAAAAAGAAACTAAAGAATATTAAAAGAAGTATTTTTTTCATAATCAAAACTAACAAATAAAATATGTCAAAACAATGAAGGTTTATAACTTTAAAAATAATTTAACATTATAAATTAATGAGTTTTTGAAGTATAAAAATCAACCTATGAAAGAATATAAAATTGCTTCAATACCAGGAGACGGAATAGGAAAAGAAGTAGTTCCTGAAGGCTTAAAAGTATTAAAAGACGCTGCAGAAAAGCATCAATTTAAAATAAATTTTACAGAATATGATTTTGCATCCTGTGATTATTATGAAAAACATGGAAAAATGCTTCCAGATGATTGGAAGGAAAAATTAGGAAAACACGATGCAATATTTTTTGGAGCTGTTGGTATGCCAGATCAAGTTCCAGACCATATATCTTTATGGGGATCCTTACTTCAGTTTAGAAGAGAATTTGATCAATATATCAATCTTAGACCAGTAAAATTATTTCCAGGTATTAATCCTCCTTTAGCAAATAAAAAACCGGGTGACATAGATATGCTAATTGTAAGAGAAAATACCGAAGGTGAATATTCTTCAGTTGGCGGAAGAATGTTTAAAAATACTGACAGAGAAATAGCTGTTCAAGAAACTATTATGTCAGCGCATGGGGTAGATAGAGTTCAAAAATTTGCTTTTGAATTAGCAAAACAAAGAAAAAGGAAAAAATTAACTAACGCTACAAAATCAAATGGAATTTCAATTACCATGCCTTTTTGGGATGAACGTTTTAATGCTATGAAAAAAAATTACCCAGATATTGAAACAGATCAATTTCATATAGATATTTTGGTAGCTAGATTTGTACTTAATCCTGAATGGTTCGATGTTGTTGTTGCATCCAATTTATTTGGAGATATTCTTTCTGATTTAGGACCTGCTTGTACAGGTACTATTGGAATTGCTCCATCTGGAAACATTAATCCTGAAAATAAATTTCCATCTTTATTTGAACCAGTTCATGGTTCAGCACCTGATATTGCAGGAAAAGGTATTGCTAATCCTGTAGGACAAATTTGGTCTGGTGCAATGATGTTAGATTATTTAGGAGAAAAAGAAGCTTCTAATTCAATTGTTGAAGCTATTGAAAAATCTTTAAGTGTAAAAGAAAATAGAACTAAAGACTTAGGTGGAGACGCTGATACCTTGAAATGTTCTAATTCAATATTGGCTAATCTTTAGATCTTAACCTTCTTGCCAGTTTTCGCACTTTTGGTTATTGCAGCAAAAATTTTAAGAGAGATTAATCCATCATTACCATTTACTTTTGGTTTAACTTTTTTAGACACTACATCAGCAAAATGATCAATTTGATTAACTAAAGTACTGTCATCTTTTTTATTTTTATCTTCATTAACAAGGATCTTATTCCACCAACTTCTCTCGTTTTTATAGAACCAATATTTTAAATTAGGAAATTGCAATGAACCCTTGGTACCACCAATCATATATGCAGATTGATTGGTTATTGGATAAGCTGGGTTTTCTCCTGCAGTTAACTCGTAACTCCATGGAGCAACAATTGTATCTGATAAATTTAAAGTACAAAGCGCCCCTGAATTAAAAATTAAACTAATTGTAGCTGTATCTTCAACTTCAAATTTTCTAGTTTTATTGGTTGTAAATGCTTGAACGTATTTAATAGATCCAAGTAGGTAACAAATCATATCAATATCATGGACTAAATTAATCCCTAGAGGGCCTCCTCCTTTACTAATTCTCCATTTTTCTTTGTAATATGCTTTATGTTTATAAAGCCAACACAACACATTTGCTGATACGATGTTTCCTAATTTGCCTTTATCGATAAGCTCTTTTACCTTTGATACTATTGAGTTGTGTCTTCTATGATACCCTATCAACAACGGTGTTTTATTTTTATTAGCACTACCAATAATTTTTTTAGCTGAATTAATATTGTCTGAAATAGGTTTTTCCAATAGCACTGGAATTTTATTCTTTAAAAAACTAACTGTATGCTTTTCATGTAATTGATTTGGTGTAGCAACAATAACTGCATCTAAATTTTTTGATTTTAAAAGTTCGTCTACATTAGAATACAATGGAATTTTATATTTTTTTGATAAATTTTTGGCATTATTGCTAATATCTACTATCGAATGAAGATTAGTTTTTTTTGATTTTGAAATTGCCTTTATATGTTGTAGCCCCATTAAACCAGTTCCGACAATTGAAATGTTTATTTTTTTATTCATTTTAAGAAATATTTATTTTTGTAAAGCACTTATAAAGTTTTTTTGGTTTAGTTAAAGTGCTTGGGAAATTTTTATTATTTGGTGAGTCTGGATAGTGTTGAGTTTCTAAACAAATCCCCTGGTAAGGAGCAAGTTTATTTTT
>QCHC01000002.1 GCA_003279765.1 Pelagibacteraceae bacterium AG-390-M19
ATAGTGGTGACTTGGCAGTTATGTTTCCTGATGGGTATGTAAAAATTCAAGATAGATCTAAGGATATTATTATTTCAGGTGGAGAAAATATTTCATCAATAGAAATTGAGAATACATTATCTAAACATCCTTCAGTTTCAATAGCAGCCGTAGTTGCTAAACCAGATGAAAAATGGGGGGAGGTTCCTTGTGCTTTTATAGAGATGGTTCAAGATAAGCCTGTTACTGAAAAAGAATTAATTGATTTCTGTAAAGAAACTTTAGCTGGATTTAAAGTTCCTAAAAAGGTTGTTTTTTGTGAACTACCTAAGACATCAACTGGAAAAATACAGAAGTTTGAACTGAGAAAAAAAGTTTAGGAATTTAATTGATATTTGAGATCGAAAATAAAAGTATTTTTGCTTCAGACAACGGTAAAGGTATAGATAAAAACAAAGATACCATTGTTTTTCTTCATGGAAGTGGCTTATCACATATTGTTTGGTCATTGAGTGAGCAATTTTTTTCTAACAATAATTTCAATGTATTATCTATTGATTTACCAGGGCATGGAAATTCTGAAGGCCCATGTTTAAAAACTATTGAAGAAATAGCAGAGTGGTTGGAACTTGTATTTGATACTTTAGGTCTTACAAGTTTAATTTTAGCTGGTCACTCACAGGGGTGTCTAGAAATACTTGAGTATTCTCATAGATACAAAGAAAGATTAAAAAAATTAGTATTTATAGGTGGATCTAATAAAATGCCTGTTCATCCTGATTTGATTGAGCTTGCAGAAAACGGAGATTCTGATGCAGTAAAATTAATGATGAAGTGGGGATATGAGGGTTCAAAAAAATTTATAGGTGGAAATCCAGTTGAAAGAATTATTCAATCCCCAAAAGATATAAGTGAAATACTTGCTGTGGATCTTATAGCTTGTAATAATTATAAAAATGGATCAACTGCGGCTGGATCTATCGAAGTTCCATCAATGTTTGTTTTTGGTTCTTTAGACAAAATGGTCAACTTAGATTCTGGAAAAAAATTTTCTCAATTGATCAAAAATCCAACAGTTCATGTAATTGAAGGATGTGGACATATGATTATGATTGAAAAAGCATTTGAAATGCGGGACAAGGTTTTAGAATTTTTAAATAAATGAAAAATTATTCAATAGCAAAATCTAGAAGACTTCGAGGTACACCTTATACTTCAAGAATAGAAAAACAAGGTGTAACGGCTTATACAATCTATAATCATATGTTGCTACCGGCAGCGTTTGGATCTGTAGAAGATTCTTATCATCACTTAAAAGAGCATGTTCAAATTTGGGATGTTGCCGCAGAAAGGCAGGTTGAAATTTCAGGAAAAGATTCAGCTAAATTAGTTCAATTAATGACTTGTAGAGATTTATCTAAATCTAAAGATGGTAGATGTTATTATTGTCCAATAATAGATGACCAGGCCGGATTAATTAATGACCCTGTGGTGTTGAGATTAAATCAGGAGAAGTGGTGGATATCTATTGCAGACTCTGATGTAATTTTATTTGCAAAAGGATTAGCAATTGGAAATAAATTTGATGTTAAAATCTTTGAACCAAATGTAGACATTATGGCTGTTCAAGGCCCAAAATCATTTAAGTTAATGGAAAAAGTATTTGGTGAAAAAATTACTAAATTAAAATTTTTTGGATTTGATTATTTTAATTTTGAAGGAGTTGATCATTTAATTGCACAATCAGGTTGGTCTAAGCAAGGTGGTTATGAAATTTATGTTCAAAATACTGAATCTGGTCAAAAGTTATATGATCATTTATTTGAAGTTGGTAAAGAATTTAATGTTAAACCTGGTTGCCCTAATTTAATTGAGAGAATTGAAAGTGCACTTTTATCATTTGGAAACGATATGGATAACAATGATAACCCGTTTGAGTGTGGTTTCGATAAGTATGTTAATTTAGATAGTGATGTAAAATTTTTGGGTAAGGAGAAATTAATAAAAATAAAAGAAGACGGAATTACCAAAAAGTTAATGGGTATCAAAATTGATATAAATGAAATTAATGTAACTGGCTCTCTAGATTTGACAGATGATAAAAACAACGTAATTGGAGAATTAAGATCTGCCTGCTATTCACCTCACTTCAAAAAAGTAATTGGTATAGCTATGATGCAAAAAGAATACTGGAATCCTGAGCAAAATATAAAAGTTGTTGTAAATGGACATAATTGCGTTGGAAAAGTTTGCGATTTACCTTTCATTTAGTATAACAACCTCATCATGAATATAGCTATAGTCGGAGCCACAGGCAATGTTGGAAGAAAAGTACTAGAAGTGCTTGAGAGGAAAAATTTGCCTATTTCGGAAGTTTATTTAGTTGCATCTGCAAGAAGTGCTGGTTTAAAAATTAATTTTAAAGGTAAAGACATAGAAGTTGAAAATTTAGAGACTTTTGATTTTTCAAAAGCAAAAATTACTTTTTTTGCAGCAGGTGGAAAAATTTCAGAAGCTTATGCCTCTAAAGCAGCAAATCACAGCATTGTAATAGACAATTCTAGTTTTTATAGAATGGATCCTGATGTTCCTTTAATTGTACCTCAAGTAAATGCTGATGAATTAAAAAATATAAAAAAAAATATTATTGCTAACCCTAACTGCTCAACTGCACAATTAGTTTTACCACTAAAACCAATTCATGAATTATTTAAAATAAAAAGAGTTGTTGTAGCTACTTATCAATCTGTATCTGGTGGAGGTAAAGCACCAATGGACGAATTAGTTGAACAGACAAAACTAGCATTAGAAAACAAAAAAATTGAGTCAAAAAATTTTACAAAACAAATTTCATTTAATTTAATTCCACATATCGATGTTTTTGCTGATGATGGATATACAAAAGAGGAATTAAAAATGACTAATGAGACTAAAAAAATTTTAGATCAAAATATTGAACTATCAGCAACTTGTGTAAGAGTACCTGTTTTAGTTTCTCATTCTGAAGCTGTAAATTTAGAATTAGAAAAAGAATTTACAATTGATCAAATTAAAGAATGTCTGGAAAAAATGGAAGGTTGCAAAGTTATTGATGAGAGAAAAGATGGAGGATATTCAACTCCACTTGAAGCGACAGGAAAAGATGAGACATTTATTTCTAGAATTAGAGAGGATAAGACTAAAAAGAATTGTTTAAATATGTGGATTGTATCAGATAACTTACTTAGAGGTGCAGCCTTAAATGCAGTTGAAATTGCGGAGACATTAATAAAAAATAATTTTTATGGAAAGTAAAAGACCTCTTTCTCCTCATATACAAATTTATAGATGGCACATATCATCACTTGTATCTATTTCACATAGAATTACTGGAATAATTAATATTATAGCAATAACTTTAGTTTGTGTCTGGGCCTCTTGGTTAGTTTTAGGAGAACCTAAATATGATTTGATAAATCTTTTTTTGAATTCGTTTCTTGGAAAATTTGTTGCAATAGGATTAGCTTGGTCTTTTAGTTTTCAAATTCTCAGTGAAATTAGACATTTAATTATGGATATGGGTCATGGCTACGAACTAAAGACTACTCGTATCACAGGTTTGATGGTGATCTTTGGTTCATTAATTTTAACAATTTTATTTTACTTAATTGGAAAAAATTTTTTTTAATATGAATTTAGCTACAAAAAAATGGGTATTTTTAAAATTATCATCAATAATTTTAGTCCCATTAATGTTTTGGTTTATAATTAATTTCATATCAATTTATGATGGAGATTATTCTGAAGTAGTTAGTTTTTTTTCAAATAAAACAAATAAGTTTATATTTAGTATATTTTTAATTTTTGCTTATTTTTTTTCTGCTTTAAGTATTAGTGAGGTTTTTGAGGACTATATTTCCAACGAAAAAACCAAATATGTCGCAAACAGACTTCTCTATATTTCTGCTATATTCATACCATTATTAACAATAATAATTTTACTTAATCTAAAATAATGAGCACTTATAATATTATAGATCATGAATATGATGTAGTTGTCTTAGGAGCTGGGGGATCTGGCTTGAGAGCTGCTGTTGGATTGAGTGAAGCTGGATTGAAAACAGCCTGTATTTCAAAAGTATTTCCAACTAGAAGTCACACATCTGCTGCACAAGGAGGTATCTCAGCTGCGCTTGGAAACATGGGAGAAGATGACTGGAGATGGCACATGTATGATACGGTCAAAGGTGCAGATTGGTTAGGAGATCAAGATAGTATTGAATATTTATGTAAAGAAGCTCCAAAAGCAGTTTTAGAATTAGAAAAATATGGAGTTCCATTTAGTAGAACTGAAGAAGGAAAAATCTATCAAAGACCTTTTGGTGGAATGACAAAAAATTATGGAAACGGAATTGTACAAAGAACATGTGCTGCTGCAGATAGAACTGGTCATGCAATTCTTCATACACTTTATGGACAGGCCTTAAAACATAACACTGAATTTTTTATTGAATATTTTGCATTAGATCTTTTAATGAAAGATGGAGCGTGTAAGGGATTAATTGCTTGGAATTTAAATGATGGAACAATCCATAGATTCAGAGCACATACTGTAATTATAGCAACTGGTGGATATGGGAAGGTTTATTATTCAGCTACTTCTGCACATACTTGTACAGGAGATGGAAATGCAATGGTTTTAAGAGCTGGATTACCCCTTCAAGATATGGAGTTTGTTCAATTTCATCCAACAGGAATATATGGTCATGGTACATTAATAACAGAGGGTGCTCGAGGAGAGGGTGGTTATCTAACAAACTCTAAGGGTGAAAGATTTATGGAAAGATATGCTCCAAATGCAAAAGATCTAGCATCAAGAGATGTTGTTAGTAGATCAATGTCTATTGAAATAAATGAGGGAAGAGGTGTTGGAAAAGATCAAGATCATGTTAATTTAAACTTAAGTCATTTAGATAAAGATATTATTGAAAGTAGACTTCCAGGAATTACTGATGCTGCAAGATTGTTTGCAAATGTAGATGTAACTAAAGAGCCTATACCAGTTGTACCAACAGTTCATTATAATATGGGAGGAATTCCAACAAATTATAAAGCTGAAGTTTTAACTGTTAATGGTTCAGAAAAAACGGTTCCAGGTCTGATGGCTATAGGAGAAGCAGCATGTGTTTCTGTTCATGGTGCAAATAGACTTGGTTCTAATTCACTAATTGATTTAGTAGTATTTGGAAGAGCAGCAGCAAAAAGAGCGGCAGAATTAGTTAAACCTGGAACTCCTCATGAAGAAATACCAGAGTCTGAGACACAAAAATGTTTAGATAGATTTGATAAGTTAAGAAATGCAGAAGGAAGTAATAGTACTGCAGAGCTTAGACTTTCAATGCAAAAAACAATGCAATCTAAATGTGCAGTATTTAGAACAGAAAAAAATTTAAAAGAAGGTGTTGACGATATTAGAAAAACTTATGATGGAATGGACTCTATTTCTGTTAAAGATAGATCTTTAGTGTTTAATACCGATTTAGTTGAAACTTTAGAATTTGATAATTTAATTAGACAAGCAGTAACGACAGTAGAATCTGCATATCACAGAAAAGAAAGCAGAGGAGCGCATGCAAGAGACGATTATCCAAAAAGAGATGATGAAAAGTTTATGCAACATACCCTTGCTTGGTGCGATGGAAAAAATACAAAAATTAGTTACAGACCAGTTCACAAGTCAACTTTGACCAATGATGTTCAATATTTTCCACCACAAGAGCGGGTATACTAATGGCGCAATTGAATTTACCAAAAAATTCTGAAGTCAAAAAAGGTAAATATTTTAAAGATAAAACAGGTTCTAAAAATCTTAGAAAAGTAAATGTTTATAGATGGGATCCCTCCACTGAAGAAAATCCAAGAATTGATACTTATGAAGTTGATATGGATAACTGTCCTTCAAAAGTTTTGGATATTTTAAATAAAATTAAAAACGAAATTGATCCAACATTAGCTTATAGAAGATCTTGTGCTCATGGAGTTTGTGGTTCTTGTGCTATGAACATGGGTGGCAAAAATGGTTTAGCATGCACAACTCCACATTCAGAAATTGATGGAGATATAGACATATATCCGCTTCCACACTTGAAAGTTAAAAGAGATTTAATTGGTGATTTAGACGGTTTGTATAAACAGTATCAATCTATTGAACCTTGGCTAAAAAATAATTCCAAAAAAGAAACAACAGAAATTTATCAATCCCAAGAAGATAGAGCAAAACTTGATGGCGCTTATGAATGTATTATGTGTGCATGTTGTTCAACATCTTGTCCAAGTTATTGGTGGAATGGAGATAAATATTTAGGTCCAGCAGTCCTTCTACAAGCATACCGATGGATCGTTGATAGTAGAGATGACGAAAGAAAAGCAAGATTAAAAAAAGTTGCTGATGAATTAAAACTTTACAGATGTCACACTATTTTAAATTGTACAAATGCTTGTCCTAAAGGCCTAAATCCAGCAAAAGCAATTGCAGAAATTAAAAAAATGTTAGCTACGGCCAATGTTTAAATAGACTATTAAGTTTTTTTGATTTAAAAGACCGTATTCATGAAATTAATAGAGCACTTTGTTAATGGAAAAATAATTCCAGGTTCATCTGACAGAAAAGGAAAAGTATTTAATCCTGCAACTGGAGAACAGGAATCCGAGGTAAGACTTGCAAGTAAATCTGATTTAGATCAAGCTGTAGAGGCAGCCAAAAAAGCATTTGAAACTTGGTCTGCAAAACCTCCTCTACAAAGAGCAAGAATAATATTTAAATTTAAAGAATTAATAGAAAAAAACTCTGATGAGTTAACAAAGCTAATAGTATCAGAACACGGAAAAGTTTTTGAGGATGCTAGAGGATCTTTAACAAGAGGGCTTGAAGTAGTAGAGTTTGCTTGTGGAATTCCTCATTTGTTAAAAGGCGAATATTCAGAGAACGTTGGTACAAATGTTGACAGTTGGTCAATGAGACAACCTTTAGGAGTAGTAGCTGGAATTACTCCATTTAATTTTCCAGCAATGGTACCTATGTGGATGTTTCCAATAGCAATTGCTTGCGGAAATACATTTATATTAAAACCTTCAGAAAAAGATCCTTCATGTCCAATTAGATTAGCTGAGTTACTGAGTGAAGCTGGATTACCTGAGGGCGTATTAAATGTAGTTAATGGCGATAAAGAAGCTGTTGATGCAATTTTAGAAAATAAAGATATTAAAGCTGTAAGCTTTGTTGGATCTACTCCAATTGCAAAATATATTTACGAAAATTCAGCTAAAAATGAAAAAAGAGTACAAGCACTTGGAGGAGCAAAAAATCATTTAGTGGTTATGCCAGATTGTGATTTGGATGGTGCAGTAAATGGCTTAATGGGTGCAGCTTATGGATCTGCAGGTGAAAGATGTATGGCTCAATCCGTTGCTGTAGCTGTAGGAGATATTGGTGATGAACTGGTTTCAAGACTTTCTAAAAAAGCAGAAGCCTTAAAAGTAGGACCTGGTATGGATAAAACTTCAGAGATGGGACCTCTAGTTACAAAAGAGCATTTAGAAAAAGTAAAAAGTTATGTTGATTTAGGAGTTGAAGAGGGAGCAAAATTAGTTGTTGATGGAAGAAACTTAAAGCTCCAAGGTTATGAAAATGGATTTTATATTGGTGGCTGTTTATTTGATCACGTTAATAAAGACATGAGAATTTATAAAGAAGAAATTTTTGGTCCCGTTCTATCTGTAGTTAGGGTTAAAACTTTTGAAGAAGCTGCAAAACTAATCAATGATCATGAATATGGAAACGGAGTAAGCATTTATACTAGAGATGGTGATGCAGGCAGAACATTTGCTAGTAAAATTCAAGTAGGAATGGTTGGTATTAATGTTCCAATCCCAGTTCCTATGGCCTTTCATAGTTTTGGTGGTTGGAAAAGATCATTATTTGGAGATAGCGGCATGCATGGGATGGAAGGAATAAAATTCTATACTAAACTTAAAACAGTAACATCACGATGGCCTTCAGGTGTGCGTACAAACGCAGAATTTGTAATGCCAACAATGAAATAAGAGGAAAATAAATGAAAAAAATAGCTTTAATTGGCGCAGGCCAAATAGGTGGAACACTAGCACATTTAATTGGAATAAAAGAGCTTGTTGATGAAGTTGTTTTATTTGATGTTGCAAGTGGAATAGCTAAAGGAAAGGCTTTAGATATAGCTCAATCATCATCTGTTGATGGATTTAATGTAAAATTATCAGGTACAGACGATTATAAAGATATTAAAGATTCTGATGTTATCATAATTACTGCAGGGGTTCCTAGAAAGCCAGGAATGAGTAGAGATGATCTTCTTGGTATAAATTTAAAAATTATTAAACAGGTAGCTCAAGGAGTAAAAGAAAATGCGCCGAATGCTTTTGTAATTTGCATCACTAACCCTTTAGATGTAATGGTTATGGCGTTTCAAAAGTTTTCAGGTTTGCCTGCAAATAAAGTTGTTGGTATGGCAGGAATTTTAGATAGCTCAAGATTTAAATTATTTTTATCTTTAGAGTTTGGTGTGCCTGTGAGAGAGATTGAAGCAATGGTTATGGGTGGTCATGGAGATACTATGGTTCCAATGCCAAGATTTACAAAAGTATCTGGCAAACCTTTATTAGATCTTGTTAAAGATGGAAAGATTTCTCAAGAGAGAGTTGAAGAAATCAATCAAAGAACTAGAGACGGAGGAGCAGAAATCGTTAAGTATTTAGAAAAAGGTTCTGCTTTTTATGCACCTGCAGCATCAGGAGTTCAAATGGCTGAATCATATTTAAAAGATGAAAAAAAATTATTACCTTGTGCAGTGCAGTTAAATGGCGAGTACGGAGTAGAAAATGTTTATGCAGGAGTACCAGTTGTAATTGGTAAAGACGGTGTTGAGAAAATTGAAGTAGTGGATTTAGATGAAAAAGAAAACAAAGAGTTTATGCACTCTATTGATGCTGTTAAAGCTCTTTGGGAAGCTGCATCTAAAATAGATCCAGATCTTTCAAAATAATAATGAATATTCACGAGCACCAAGCAAAAGAAATTTTAAAGAAATATGGAGCAATAGTTCCTGCAGGAGTTTTTTCAACAAATGTTGACGACTTGATTGAAAAAGCAAAAAATTTAAAAACTGAAAAGTATGTTTTAAAGGCTCAAATTCACGCTGGTGGTAGAGGTAAAGCGGGAGGAGTTAAAATTCTAAATACACTTGAAGAATTAAAAAATTCGGCAAATGAACTGCTTGGTAAAACACTGGTAACTCATCAAACTGGACCAGAGGGCAGAGAAGTTAAGCGATTATACGTTGAAGAATCCTCTAATATAGAAAAAGAATTCTATTTATCATGTTTAGTTGATAGAGCGAGTTCAAAGATTGCATTTATTTCAAGTGATCAAGGTGGAATGGATATTGAAGAAGTAGCAAGTTCAAATCCAGAAAAAATTATTACAACTAAAGTTGATATAGCTGAAGAAATATCAGACTCAGATTGTGAGTCAGTAATTAAAATTTTTGATTTAAACAGTGATGCTAAAGATCAAGCAATTTCACTAATTAAATCAATTTATAAAATGTTTATTAGTACAGATGCAAATATGGTTGAGGTAAATCCTTTAATTTTAACAAAAGAGGGAAAGATCGTTTGTTTAGATGCAAAAGTTAATTTCGATTCAAATGCATTATTTAGACATCCTGAAATTCAAGAATTAAGAGATTTAAATGAAGAGGATCCAACTGAGATTGAAGCTAGCAAACATGATTTAGCTTATATCAAGTTAGATGGAAGTATTGGATGTATGGTTAATGGTGCAGGGCTAGCAATGGCAACTATGGATATCATTAAATTATATGGTAAAGAACCAGCTAATTTCTTAGATGTTGGGGGTGGAGCTTCAAAAGAAAAAGTTTCTGCAGCATTTAAAATTATTCTTTCAGACAAAAATGTTAAGGGAATTTTAATAAATATTTTTGGGGGAATAATGAGATGTGATGTACTCGCACAAGGGGTTGTGGATGCTGCAAAAGAAATAAATATTAGTGTACCTTTGGTAGTTCGTCTTGCAGGAACAAATTTTAAAGAGGGAAAAGAAATTTTAGATAATTCAGGTTTAAAATTAATCTCAGCCGAAAATTTAGATGATGCTGCTAAAAAAATTGTAGAGGCAATTAAATAAATGTCAGTATTAGTTAATAAAAAAACAAAAGTAATCTGTCAGGGTTTTACGGGTGCGCATGGAACTTTCCATTCAGAGCAAGCAATAAAATATGGAACAAATTTAGTAGGAGGTGTTACTCCTAAAAAGGGAGGTCAAAAGCATTTAGATAGACCTGTATTTAATTCTGTATCTGAAGCCAAAGATGCCGTTGGGGCAGACGCCACTATGATTTATGTGCCTGCAAAATTTGCCGCTGCAGCAATTATAGAAGCTATTGATGCTTCTGTTAAATTAATTGTTTGTATTACTGAAGGAATTCCAATTCAAGACATGCTTAAGGTTAGAAAAAAATTAGATGGATCTAATAGCCGACTTATAGGTCCAAATTGTCCAGGAATTATAACTCCAGACGAATGTAAAATTGGAATTATGCCCGGTAATATTCACAAAAGAGGTTCAGTTGGTATTGTATCAAGATCTGGAACTTTAACGTATGAAGCAGTTGCTCAAACAACTGAAAATGGATTAGGGCAGTCAACTTGCATTGGAATTGGAGGTGATCCAATCAATGGTACAAATTTTATAGATTGTTTAGATCTGTTTTTAAATGATGAAGAGACACAATCAATTCTAATGATTGGAGAAATAGGAGGCTCTGCAGAGGAAGAAGCGGCAGAATTTTTGAAAAACCATAAGATTAAAAAACCAACAGTAGGATTTATAGCAGGAATTACTGCACCACCTGGAAGAAGAATGGGGCATGCAGGTGCAATTATTTCTGGAGGCAAAGGTGGTGCTGAGGATAAAATAAAAAAAATGGAAGAATGTGGAATTACAGTCGCAAAATCACCATCAATAATAGGTAAAACTTTATTTGATAAACTGTCTAATTGAAAATTATTTTTTAGAGGGATATATTAAATAAAAAAGATGTCTTCATCAAAAAATTTCGATTTCGAAAAAAACTCATTTTTACATAAATCAAATAGTGCATTTATCGAGCAAATGTATTTAAAATTTATCAACAAAGATAAAGATATTCCTGAAAGTTGGTTAAATTATTTTGAAGGAATTGGTGATGAGATAAAAGTAATTGCGAATGAAATAAATGGACCATCATGGGGACCAGAAAAAACCAAAGTAAATATTGATGAGCTTCAAAAAAAAATAGATGAAGATGAAAATAACAGCCTAAATAACGAAAAAATAGATACCTCTGAAAAGTTCAATTTCCAATTACTTGCAGATTCAAACAAAGACTCAATAAGTGCCGTTGCTCTAATTAGAGCTTATAGATTAAGAGGACATTTGTTGGCTGAACTTGATCCTTTAGGAATGAGAGAATCTGAATATTTAGATGAACTTCATCCAGAGTTTTA
The DNA here is from genome assembly GCA_003279765.1 of Pelagibacteraceae bacterium AG-390-M19. Taxonomy (GTDB): domain Bacteria; phylum Pseudomonadota; class Alphaproteobacteria; order Pelagibacterales; family Pelagibacteraceae; genus Pelagibacter. The sequence goes on from QCHC01000002.1 coordinate 11,560, forward strand.
TGGTTTTAAAAAAGAAAATTATGAAAGAAAAATTTTCTTAAATGGAGTGATTAATAAAAAGTATGCCAATATTAGAGAAATTTTAAAATTTATGAAAAAAACCTATTGTGGAAAAATAGGTTATGAGTTTATGCATATTTCTAATCCTGATGAAAGAAAATGGTTTAGAGATAGAATTGAACAAGATGACAAAGCTCTTCAGTTTACTAAAAATGGAAAAGAAGCGATCTTAAATAAATTGGTTCAAGCAGAAGGTTTTGAAAAATTTTTAGCAACTAAGTATGTTGGTACAAAAAGATTTGGATTAGATGGTGGAGAAAGTTTAATACCTGCGCTAGAGCAAATAATTAAAATTGGTGGTCAACAACAAATAAAAGAAGTTAAAATTGGAATGTCTCATAGAGGCAGATTAAATGTTTTAGCAAATGTATTACAAAAATCTTATAAAAGAATATTTAATGAATTTGCTGGAGAATTTAGTGACGAAACTGAGGATAGTGCTGGTGATGTAAAATATCATCTTGGTGCATCTTCTGACAGACAGTTTGATGGAAATTCTGTTCATGTTAGTTTGACAGATAATCCATCCCACCTTGAGGCTGTAAATCCTGTTGTTTTAGGGCAAACTAGAGCAAAACAATTTTTTCATAAAGATAAAGAGAGAAACAAAGTTATCCCAATACTAATTCATGGTGATGCAGCATTTGCTGGACAGGGCGTGGTAGCTGAATGTTTTGCTATGTCAGGTCTGCCAGGACATAACACTGGTGGAACTATTCATATAATTGTAAATAATCAAATTGGTTTTACTACAAGCCCACGGTTTGCAAGATCATCACCTTATCCATCTGATGTTGCTAAAATGGTTGAAGCACCAATTTTACATGTTAATGGAGATGACCCAGAAGCAGTTGTTTACGCGACTAGAATTGCAACAGAGTTCAGATTAAAGTTTAACAGAGATGTTGTAGTGGACTTAATTTGTTATAGAAGATTTGGTCATAATGAGGGAGATGAGCCATCATTTACTCAGCCATTGATGTATCAGAAGATTAAAGCTCACCCAAGTGTTTATAAGATTTATGGAAGTAAACTCGTTAGTGAAAATACGATTACCAAGGAATTACTAGATCAAAATGTTAAGTCATTTAAGAATTTATTGGATGATCAGTATAAAAGTGCAAAAGATTATAATCCTAAAATAGAATGGTTTGAGGGAACATGGTCTAGATACAAACCTGAAAAAGGTAAAGATAAAAGAGGAGTTTCAGGTTTTGATGAAGATAAATTAAAATTAATTTCAGACAAGATTAATTCTGTACCAGTTGAAAAAAATATTCATAAAACCATTTCTAAAATATTCAATGTAAGAAAAGAGTCTGTTGAAAAGGGAACAGGGATTGATTGGTCATCAGCTGAGGCACTTGCTTTTGGATCTTTATTAGTTGAGGGATATCCGGTTAGATTGGTTGGACAAGACTCTGGAAGAGGAACTTTTAGTCAAAGACATTCGGTATTAAGAAATCAAGTTGATAACTCTAGATATATTCCTTTAAACAATATTTCAAAAGATCAAAAACAATTCGAAGTTGTTGATAGTTTTTTGTCTGAACTCGCTGTTTTGGGATTTGAATATGGGTATAGTTTAGTTGAACCAAATACACTTACTATCTGGGAAGCTCAATTTGGAGATTTTGCAAATGGAGCTCAAGTCGTGATTGATCAATTTATAGCGTCAGGTGAAAGAAAGTGGAACAGAGCTTCAGGAATTGTAATGTTGTTACCTCATGGATACGAAGGTCAAGGTCCAGAACATTCATCTGCTAGATTGGAAAGGTTTTTACAATTATGTTCAAATGATAATATGCAAGTGATGAATTGCACAACTCCAGCCAATTATTATCATGCATTAAGACGTCAAATGCATAGAGATTTTAGAAAACCACTAATTATAATGACACCAAAATCATTACTCAGAAATAAATACTGTGTTTCTAACTTAGAGGATTTTAATAAACAAAATACTTTCCACAGAGTTTTATGGGATCATGCAATTGATCCAAAATCAAATGGATTTATTAAACTTAAAGAAAGTTCTGAGATTAAAAAAGTTATCTTGTGCTCGGGTAAAGTTTACTTTGACTTACTTGATGCTAGAGAAAAATTAAAAAGAGATGATGTAATCTTGTTTAGAATAGAACAACTTTATCCTTTTCCAGCAAAGGCTTTGGTAAATGAACTTAAACCTTATTCCAAAAATGCTGAATTCTTTTGGTGCCAAGAAGAACCTAAGAATATGGGAGCATGGTTTTCAGTGAGAGATTATATTCAATGGACATTAGATACTTTAAAGGCTAAATATAATAAAATTTCTTATATAGGAAGAAGCCCTGATGCAACTCCAGCAACTGGATATGCAAAGAGGCATAATTCTCAGCAACAAGAAATAATTAATAAGGTGTTTGGTTAAATTATAATGAGTGAAAAAATAGTAGTTCCAGTACTTGGTGAAAGTATTACAGAAGCAACGGTTGCAAAATGGTTAAAAAAAACTGGAGATGCAGTTGAAGCTGATGAGCCAATTGTGGAGCTTGAAACTGATAAAGTTAATTTAGAGGTTCCATCACCAATAACTGGTGTTTTAACAGAAATTAACTCACAAGACGGTTCTACAGTAGAAGTTGGAGCTTTATTGGGATCAGTGTCTGAAAACGGTTCAGCTAAAGTTACACCAACTGAAAAGAAAGAAGAGCCTAAACAAGTTAAAGAAACTACTACTGAAAACAATGTCATTCAATTAGATACAAATAAAAAAGAACCACAAATTTTTGAGGAACAAAAACAAGAAACAAAAAAACCCAAGCCTTTAGTTTTAACTGAGGAAGTAGTTCAAGACTCGGCACCAATTAGAGAGAATAGAAACGATACTTTGTCTCCTGCTGTGAGAAAAATTGTAACTGAAAATAATATTGATATTGGTTCAGTTCAAGGTTCAGGAAAAAATGGTCAAGTTCTAAAAGGAGACCTTATAAGTTTAATGGGTGCAAGTCCAAAACCATCAGAGAGAAAAATTCAATATGGTCAAGAAGAACGAATTAAAATGACCAGACTAAGACAGACAATTGCTAAAAGATTAAAACAAGCTCAAGAAAATGCAGCACTTCTTACAACTTTTAATGAAGTTGACATGACCAATATCATGGAAATGAGAAAAGAAAATCAACAAGACTTTCAAAGTAGGTATGGAATAAAATTAGGCTTCATGTCATTCTTTGTTAAAGCATGTGTGGTAGCATTAAAACATTTCCCTGCTGTTAATGCTGAAATTGATGGAGATGAAATTATATATAAAAACTATTATAATATAAGTTTTGCTGTAGGTACGGACAAAGGTTTAGTTGTTCCAGTTTTAAGAAATGCAGACGAGCTTTCGTTTGCAGATATTGAAAAAAATATTAAAGATATTTCTGAAAAAGCTAGAGATGGAAAATTAACAATAGAAGATCTGCAAGGAGGAACATTTACTATCAGTAATGGTGGAGTATATGGTTCAATGTTATCAACTCCAATTCTAAACTTACCTCAATCAGGTGTTTTAGGCATGCATAACATCGTAGAGCGACCAGTAGCAGTAGATGGCGAAATAAAAATAAGACCTATTATGTATTTAGCTCTTTCTTATGATCACAGAATTATTGATGGCAAAGAATCTGTTTCTTTTTTAAAAATGATTAAAGAAAATCTAGAAGATCCTAGAAGATTATTTTTGGATATTTAAATGTCAGAAAAATTTCAAGCTGTAGTTATTGGAGGAGGCCCTGGTGGTTATGTTTGTGCAATTAGGCTTGCACAATTAGGTTTAAAAACAGCTTGTATAGAATCGAGAGGTTCATTAGGAGGAACTTGCTTAAATGTTGGCTGTATACCCTCAAAAAGTTTATTAAATCTTTCCGAAGAATTTCATAAAGTAAAAAATCTGTCCAATAAGGGTATCGAGATAGGTGAGGTGAAACTTAACCTTGAAAAGATGATGAAAAGTAAAGATAAAGCTGTAACAATATTGACCAAAGGTGTTGAATTTCTTTTAAAAAAAAACAAAGTTACTTATTTTAAAGGTCACGGAAGCTTTAAATCAAAAAATCAAATCTCAATTAAAGATGACAAGAATAATGAGACAATTATTGAGTCAGAAAAAACAGTTATAGCAACCGGATCTGTGCCAGTTTCATTACCTGGAATTGATATTGATGAAAAAGTAATAGTTTCCTCAACAGGGGCTTTAAAATTAGAGAAAGTACCAAATAAAATGGTCGTAGTTGGAGGCGGCTACATTGGTTTAGAGATGGGTTCAGTTTGGTCAAGACTAGGTTCAGAAGTTCAGGTCGTAGAATTCTTAGATCATATTACACCTGGAATGGATAAAGAAATTTCATCTGAGTTTATGAAAATTTTAAAAAAACAAGGTATTAAATTTAATATGCAAAACAAAGTTGAAACAATTCAGAAAAATAAAAACGGAGCAGTTGTTTCAACGGTAGATAAAGACGGCAATAAAAATAATTTTGAATGTGATGTAGTGTTAATTTCTGTTGGAAGAAAGCCAAATACAGATGGATTAAATTTAGATGCAGTAGGCATTGATTTAGATGAAAGAAAAAGAATAAAAACTGATAAAACTTTTAAAACAAATGTCGAAAATATTTTTGCTATTGGCGATGTAATAGTAGGACCAATGCTTGCTCATAAAGCTGAAGATGAAGGAATTGCAGTTGCTGAAAATATTGTAGGACAATCTGGACATGTTAATTATGATACAATTCCTGGTGTTGTGTATACTACTCCAGAAGTTGCATCTATAGGAAAAACAGAAGAACAATTAAAAGAACTTAATCAAAAGTATAAAGTTGGTAAATTTTCATTTATGGCAAATTCTAGAGCTAAAGCAATTGATGATGCTGAGGGATTTGTAAAAATTTTAGCAGATGAGCAAACAGATAAAGTATTAGGAGCTCATATTATAGGCCCTCATGCAGGAGAATTGATCGCAGAAATTGGTGTAGCTATGGAATTTGGTGCAAGTTCAGAAGATATAGCGAGAACATGTCATGCGCACCCAACGTTTTCAGAAGCAGTTAAAGAAGCTGCATTATCAGTAGATAAAAGAGCAATACACTCTTAAACTATAGGATTTTATAGGAAAATCCTAAATTATCCTTTTGTATCAATAAGAATAATCGAATTTTTCAAAATAAATAACTATTTTTAAATTTGTTGTGGTTGCTAACTTTTTTTAAATATTAATTCGTATTTCTTGGTACACTCTTGGTACAGAGACAAAAATCGTCTTGGTACAATCTTGGTACGGGTATGTATTTGACTCTCGGTTAGACTCATGGTTCAGGATTTGTTAATCTTGGATAGTGAAAAGATTTGAAAAAATATTTAGAGGTAAAATTTCATATAAAAGAATTGATAAATACGTTAATTTAGTTCGTAAAACATTAGATCCAGATGATGATATGGCAATAGAATTTGACATCCAGGATGATTATCAGCATATTAAAATTGAAGTATTTGATAGAGTTTTACATTAATGGAAACTTGGCAAGTAATATTAGCAATAATTATAGTAGGCTTATCAATGGTAATGCCAATTTATTATTCATATAAAAAGAAGAAATTAGAAAGAAAATTAAAAGAGGGAAGAGAAGTAACTGAAAAAGAAAAAATAAGAGTTTATTTAGATAATATAAACGAGAAGTTCAGAGCTAAGCATAGATGAGATTAAAGATAGACGCTCAAACAGCCTTTATAAAAGAAATTTGCACCTACTATATGGATTTCTTAAAAACAGGTTTTAAAAAAACAAGATTCCCAAAAAGATATTTAAGAATTACAGATGAAAAAGGATATAAGATTGGTATTGATCTTTCAAAGTACGAAAAATTTAATCTTTCATTAAAAAAAAGAGTTCATAAATCCAAAGGTTTTGAGGATAATATAAGTGTTAATAAAGGTGAATTTGGGGTCAAACTAAATAATACATCGCAAGACTTAATCCAAAAACTTGTAAAACAAATTTCAGAAAAGGATATTGAGAGGATTGTTAATCTAACAAATAAAACAATTAAAGAATATTCGATATCACACAGAACTAAACCTGATGAGGCTTACGAGAAAATTAATGAAACAATAAAATATGATTTAGATAAACTTATAGTAAATCCAATATGTGAAAAAATGGATCCACTTATTGGTAGTCAGAGTAACTATGAAATAGAGTCACAAAATACGTTAAGATTAAGATTGTCAGATACAATTATTAGTCCTTTAACGGATGGGATCCCTTACATTTTTAATGATTTATTAGCGGATAAAAAAATTAAACCAAAAGATAAAATAGCAGAGCTTTTTAACAAAACGGATATTGCAAATAATATTTTAAATAGTTTTAAAAATTTAGATGTTAAAGATTTATATTATGATCTTCGTGAAATAGTCATTTCTAGGAGAAATTTAGACAAAAAAGAAACTTATCTAAATATATTTCATATAGAGATCGAGGGTAAGGTTTTTCCATTATTTTATACTCAAATAAATATTACAGAAAATTCAGGAAGTGCAAAATTTAAGATTGAACCATCAAGTGAATTATTTTTAAATAAGAATGCAATTAAGTATGCTTTTGATGTTTTAAAAACAGATAAAAATATTATTGAATATTACGAAGGTGAAAGAAAATTTTATATATCCGAAATAGATAATTTATCTGAATTGATTAACGAAGTTGTTGTTTCATTGATATCAAAGTTGCGTTTAGATGGGAATATAGATGTAAATAAAACAGACCCACAATTAGTGGTAAGTACAGATAAAAGTTCTACCTTTAAAATTTCAAATAATTTTTCTTTATCAGTTGCGGATAAGTCTGATGAAGCATTGATAAATGATTATGAAGAAATCTTAGAAATGTTTAATGGATCAAGCAGTGAAATTTTAGATATGTTTAAGAAAATTATATCAGATTTTATATTGAATGAACCAGAAGTTATAACTGAAGAACTGGCAGATGAATGGGATGGTATGAGCGTTAATGAAAGGCTAAATTATGTCAGTCCGATACCTTTAAATTCTGAACAGCAAAAAATAATTAGAGCTCTAAAAAATGAGAAATGTAATTATGTTGTAGTTGAAGGACCACCTGGAACTGGTAAATCACACACAATATCATCAATAGCATTTGATTATATTCTCTCAGGAAAATCTATTTTAATTCTATCAGATACTAAAGAAGCTTTAGACGTAGTTGAAAATAAAATAGATCAAACTCTAGATAAAGTTAGAGGGGAAATTAATATTCAAAATCCCATATTAAGATTAGGAAAAATGGGCAACACTTATAGTAAAATTTTATCGAGATCCTCTATGGAAAATATTAGAGATTTTCATAGGTCACAAAAAAATGACATTGAAAGTGTAAAAAAAGAAATAAATGAATTAACAAATTATATTGATGATAAAATTAAAATTGAAACAGATCATTATAAGTACATTGATAAAGAAAAATTTGAAGAGTTCTCCGAAGTTCAAAAATTAATAAACCCATCAGATTTAGTAATCAAATTAGAATCCTTAAGTGATAGTACCGCTAAAGCAGATATAGTTTTAGAAAAAGATGAAAAATTTATTAATACAATAATTGATAAACTTCATGATATTGAAGATGCAGAGGAACTTATTGATTTTTTCAAAGATATTTGGAACAAAGATATGGGTAAAAAGAATTTATCAAATTTTATAGTTTTTCTCGATCATTTAAGCATTGTTGAAAAATATATTTTACAGGGTGATTCAAATTTTAAAGCTTTAAAGTATTTTACAAAAGTTTCAAAACAAAGATTAACCAATCTAAAGTCCTTTCTAAACGAATACAGTAAAATGACTGGTGGTTTTCTTGGTAGTCGATCATGGTTTAAGGGAGATGCGGTTGCTCTTCTTTCGAAAAAGATTGCTTCTACTGTAGGTATAATTAAAGTTTTAAATCTAAAAAATGATCATGATAAAATTCAAGAAACTTTAGATGAATACTCAATCTTAAGTGACATAACAAAAAAACAAAATTTTGAAATTGTATGTAAAATTATTCAGCATGCAAAAAAAAATGATCAAATTAAATCAATTATAGACGCTAAAAATAAGTTTTATAAAGTTTTAAAATTTTTGAGTATTGATAAATCAAACGCAGAAAATGTATTTATCAAACAAGATAATTTAGATTCTTTATATTCAAATATTTTTTTTGAATTTAGTGAAGAAAAAAATGATGCAATTAAAAAATATTATGAGATGGAAGAATTTTTTTCTAGAAGTTTTAATATTAAAGATAGATTTGATTATACCAAAACAATGCAAAAACTTCAGTCATTACATACTAGTAAAATGGCAAGTGAGCTTGATGGTAAATTAATAAACTTTTATGATAGACAAAAAAATAGTGCTAATGCTATAAGACAAATTATAAGAGCAAAACAAAAATTTCCTAGAACACAATTTGATAAGTTAAAAACAGCTTTCCCCTGTATAATTTCCAGTGTTAGAGATTTTGCAGAGTATATTAATCTTCAAAAAGACTTATTTGATTTGATAATTGTTGATGAAGCATCTCAAGTAAGTATAGCGCAAGCATTTCCAGCCCTTATAAGAGCAAAAAAAGTATTAGTTCTTGGAGATAGAAAACAATACAGCAACTTACAATCATCTCAAGCCGCAACTCTCTATAACAACTCTTACATGAATAATATCAAAAAAGTGTTTAAAAAAAATATCTCTACAGAGTCTGATAAATTAATTAGATTACAAAACTTTAATGTTAGAACATCAATATTAGATTTTTTTGACAATATAAGCAATTTAACGGTAAGATTAAGAAAGCATTTCAGGGGATATCCAGAGCATATAGAGTATTGCAGTAAAACTTTTTATAACTCAGATTTACAAGCGATAAGATTGAGAACTAAGCCAATAAACGACATAATTAAATTTGATATCCTAGATTATGATGCAAAAGAGGAACAGGGAAACATAAATTTTAAGGAGGCAGATTTAATTATTAAGTATTTAGAAAAACTTAAAAATCAAAATTCGCAATCAACTGTAGCAATTATAACTCCTTTTACAGATCAACAGAGACATCTAACAACTAAAATAACCAAACACCCTGATAGAGATTATTTTTTTGAAACATTAAAGTTAATTATAAAAACCTTTGACACAATACAAGGTGAAGAAAGAGAAATTATATTTTACTCTATGGTAGATAGCAAAAGTAAATCAAAACTTAATACTATATTCCCAATAGATTTAACTAAAAAAGACCTTGATGAAAATACTGATAAGAGGGCACAAAGATTAAACGTTGGTTTTAGTCGTGTTCAAGAAGTCATGCATATAATTACATCAAAACCTTTAGATAAAATTGATGGAGAAATTGGAAATGCTTTAAGATTTATAAATAACCTGACAGCAAAAGATAAATTGCCAACAAGTAAAGACGTTGATCCTAATTCACCTATGGAAAAGAAAGTTATTGAATGGTTTAGAAAAACAAGTTTCTACATGGAAAATAAGAAAAATCTTGAGATGAGAGCTCAGTTTCCTATAGGAGAAACATTAAAACAACTGGATCCAGATTATGGTCATCCAAAATTTGTGGTTGATTTCTTAGTTATTTATTCAAGTCAAGCAGGAAATAAAAATGTTATTATTGAGTATGATGGTTTGAAAGACCACTTCGATTCTCAAGAATTAGTAACTGATGGTAATTTTGAGGATTTTTATAGTACGGATCATTATGAAAGAGAAAAAGCATTAGAAACATATGGATATAATTTTATTAGGTTAAATAAATTTAATACTGCAGACGATCCTATAAAATTTTTAGATAGAAAATTAAAAGACGCATTTAAATCATCTGAAAAACTAAATGTTTCTCAATATAAAACTATAGAAACTTTCAAGAAAACTAAAGATGGTGAAATGAAACATTGTGAAAGGTGTAGTCAATCAAAACCAAGAGAGGATTTTTATGATAAAAGTCTTTCATCTGGTATAGGTGTTGTCTGTAGATCTTGCAAAGGATTAAGAGGTAAAATACTAAAACAACCACAAAAAAAATCAAAAACTTCAAAATCTAAATCAAAACTGAAACTCCTTGAGAATAAAACTTATAAAGTGTCTTATGTAAATTTAAGAGGTGAAACAAGAGAAAGAGAGCTTACAGTTAAGACAATAGCAGGAAATCATTTGAAGGCTTACGATTCCCTTACAAGTGAAGTAAGATCTTTTAATCTCGAAAGAATTACTCTTAAAAAATAGATAATTTATTTAGTTTATGTTTTCCTAATTTCATCTGGTCCTATGCATAGAGATTGCGCTTCTGCTATTTTTTGAGGTAAGCCATCAAGTTTCCAGTTATTTCTTAAAATATCAAAATAATCTTTAGGATCGAAATCTGGACCACTAACGAGCTTTATTCCAAAGTAATTTTCACTTTCATACCAAGCCATCATCGAGCCAATCATACTTCCAATATGCTTAAGTCCAGGTGCCTGCATCATAACAAGATTCATAGATTGAAATAAGGGTTGAACTAAAATAACTTCAGCAGCACCATTAATTTTACGTCCATTAATTTCTATTGGGATTCTTGCATTTTGAAGGTTTTCAATATTTTCATTTTCTATTGAAGTTGAGAACGAAAATAAAATACCCATTCTTGAACAATCATTTTTTTTAATAAAAAATCTTAGTTTATCGCCGTGTATTACTTCACCATGTTTAGCAGTCACTACAAAATCACTAAATTCATCAACAGTCCATCCTTCTTCCTCTGCTTGGGCTTGATAAGCAAAGACAATAAAAAATAACAATAAGTGCGATAAAATAATAAGTAAAACTCTCTTCATGATTTAAGCTCCACTTTGTATCCGTGTTTTCTAAATATCCTTATGATTTTATCCCAGACTAAGCTGTTGTGTTCTCCTGGTTTTATTTCAAATTTAAATGATTGTTTGTATACGGGGCTACAGTTATCGTATGCAATGTATGTATTTACGTGACAATACTTACAGACACGGTTTATTTCCATGTATTAGAACTCCTAAGGTTGGTTGATTTTTTTAAGGTTAAAAGTTTATAGTTGGTAATAGACTCAATCCTTTTCTGCTTACTCGAATTACGCAACAAGGGAGATAATAAAAAAAGCGGAATACGATAGAAAAGGATTGAAATCCAATGCATCATCAAAGTAAATCATTGGCGTTTGTTCAAACTTTGCTTCAAACTTGTTTTATTTATGAATTGAAAAAAAATTTATGATCACAATGTTGGCCAATTTAAAACTTATTTTTTGATTAAAAAATAATTATGCTTGAAGCAATAATAACTATTGAATTGTTGGCAATAGGAATTGCAATTATTTCTCATATTCAATCTTAATTTAAAGTTCTTGTACCAAGATTTAAAATGAAATAAGATTTTAAAATATGTTGAGAATGCTAGGATTTGTTGATCACTCATTGACATTTCTTGGTACATTCTTGGTATGGAAAGAAGAAAAATAAATTGTCTCTAAAAGTATTTTGTATCAACGGTTTTGGCTCTATGAAAAAAAGTCAAATACACTCTTAATTTTTTTTCATATTATAAAAATATGAAATTTCCGATTCTTTTACCAAATATTTTTGATCATCCATTTACTTATGAAAGTAGTATTGATCTCAAATTAGGAGACTACGTGGAAGTTCCTTTTGGTAAATCAAACATTACAGGTGTAGTATGGGATGAATTTGAAAAAAATAGCAAAAAAACATTTAAAATAAAAAAAATTTTGAGGAAGTTAGATGTGACTCCTCTAAAAAAAAATACTATTAAATTTTTAAACTGGTTTTCAGAGTACAATATTATTCCAAAAGGAATGGCACTAAAGCTTATTTTGTTAAGTAGTCATGCAATAGAAAATAAGGAACCAAGTTCTTATAATAATTTTAAAAGTGAAATCAAAAATACGTCTATAAAATTAACCAAAGATCAAATCAAAGCGTATGAAGAAATGGTAACCACTAACCAAAATTTTAGAGTGCACGTGTTACAAGGAACAACAGGATCAGGTAAAACTCTTGTATATTTTGAGGCTTTAAAAAACCTGATAAAACAAGGATATCAAGGGTTAATTTTGTTACCTGAGATAGGTTTAACAGGTCAATTTGAAAAAAAATTTAATGAATATTTTGGTTTTAATGCAGCAGTGTGGCACTCAGGAGTTTCAAAAAAAAAGAAAGAATTAATTTGGAGTGGAATATCAAATGGAGAAGTTAAAGTAATTATAGGAGCAAGATCATCATTATTTTTACCTTTTAAAAATCTAGGTATGATAATTGTAGATGAAGAACACGATCAATCCTTTAAACAAGATGAAGGTGTAACTTATAATGCACGAGATATGGCAATCTCTAGAGCTTCATTTGAAAATATACCAGTTAATTTAGTTACCGCTGTTCCATCAATTGAAACTTTTGAAAATATTCAAAAAGGAAAATATTCCTTATCAAGACTTACAGAGAGATATAAAAATGCGTCATTGCCAAATTATGAAATTATAGATCTTAATAAGACCAAACTCGAAAAACAATCGTGGTTATCAGATAAAATAATCGAAAAAGTAAATTTTCACCTTGAGAGAAAAGATCAGGTTTTATTTTTTTTAAATAGAAGAGGTTTTTCACCTCATGCCTTGTGCAAAAATTGTTTAACAAGTTATTCTTGTCCAAATTGTACTATCAATCTTGTTTATCATAAAAATAAAAATAATTTATTATGTCACTATTGTGGTTTTAAAACTGATTTAAAAAGAGATTGCTCAAAAGAGGGTGAATGTAATTTTGTCTTTAGTGGACCTGGTGTAGAGAGGATATCTGAGGAAGTTAAAAAAAAATTTCCCAATAAGGAAGTTGAAATTTTTTCAAGTGATACAATGAATAAAAAAGACTCATTAAATAAATTAGAAAGAATTATAAATAATCAAAGTCAGATATTAGTTGGGACACAATTAATTTCTAAAGGATTTCACTTTCCAAGTTTAAATTGTATTGTTGTTGTTGATATTGATTTATCAGCTAACGGGAATGATTTAAGAGGAGCAGAAAAAAATTTGCAATTGTATCATCAGTTATCAGGACGAGCTGGAAGAACAGGAAAACCTGCAACAGTTTATTTTCAAACTTATAATAATAATAAGAATATGATTTTAGAAATTACAAATAAAAATCCTGATATATTTTTAAAAAGAGAATTAGAAATTAGAAAAAAAAATAAACTTCCACCCTATCAAAGATTTATTTCCCTGATCATGACTGGTGAAAATCAAAAAAAATTAGAAAAAGAGGCTTATGACTTTAAAAATTATTTAGAAAATAATATTGAGGGAAACATACTGGGTCCAGTGGATGCTCCTATTTTTAGATTGAAAAGAAAATTTAGGGTGAGATTTTTAATTAGAGGCTCAAAATCTATGAAGCTACAAAATGCTATTGCAAAATCAGTTCCAAAATACAAATTTTCTAAAGGAATAAAACTTTCAGTTGATGTTGATCCAATTAACTTCAATTAGGCCTAAAAAAGAGGACTTTTTCGTCAATCAGTCACTTGAAGACGTAAAGGTCATATGCTAATTAGAGCGTGATTTTAAAATAATCTTCAACATTTTAGAGGTATCGAGTTGAGCAAAGACACAGGATTTTCAATTACTTCAGCAGAAAGGTATTCTCTTGCGCTTTATGAATTATCTACTGAGAGTAGTGTTACGTCTCAAATAGAAGAGCAATCACTTTCAATTCTAAAATTATTAGAACAAAGTCAAGATTTTTCAAATTTAATAAAAGATCCAACTAATAGCCAAGATGATTTATTAAAAATAGTTAATATAATCTCAGAAAATTATAAATTTGATAAATTGTTAAAAAACTTCTTAAGTTTTTTAATTCAAAAAAGAAGGTTCTTTTTTGTAGAAAGAATTCTTAAAAGTTTTATTGAAATTTGTTCAGAAAAAAGAGGTGAGTTAAAAGCAGAATTAAAGTCTGCTAAAGAGTTATCTAATGAAGAAATTACGCAAATTACAGAAGAATTAACTAAAAATTTTAGTTCAAAAATAAAATTAAACTACAAGCATGATGAAAGTTTAATAGGAGGTCTAGTAGTACAGGTAGGGAGTACTATGGTGGATACCTCAATTAAAAGTAAATTACAACAAATCGAAAATAGAATGATAGAGGCATAAATGGAAATAAATCCTTCAGAAGTTACAAAGATATTAAAAGAACAAATCAAAAATTTTGGAGATAAAGCTGAGGTTACTGAAGTTGGTCAAGTTTTATCAGTTGGAGACGGTATCGCTAGAATTTATGGTCTTGATAATGTTGAAGCTGGAGAGATGGTTGAATTTTCTGATGGCTCTAAAGGTATGGCCTTAAACTTAGAGAGCGAAAATGTTGGTGTTGTAATTTTTGGTGATGACAGAAATATTAAAGAGGGTGATGTTGTAAAAAGAACTGGAAATATTGTTGATACACCAGTAGGAAAAGAACTTCTAGGTAGAGTAGTTGATGGTTTGGGAAATCCAATTGATGGTAAAGGTGCATTAGATAAAAGTGTACAAAAGAGCAGAGTAGAGGTTAAGGCTCCTGGAATTATCCCTCGACAGTCAGTTAATGAACCAATGCAAACAGGATTAAAATCAATTGACAGTTTGGTTCCAATTGGAAGAGGACAAAGGGAATTAATTATTGGTGATAGACAGACAGGAAAAACTGCTGTTGCTGTTGACGCAATTATAAACCAAAAAAAGATCAATGAATCAGGTGACGAAAAACAAAAATTATATTGTATTTATGTTGCAGTAGGTCAGAAGAGATCAACTGTTAGACAAATTCAAAAAACTTTAGAAGAGGCTGGTGCAATGGAATATACAACGATTGTTGCAGCAACAGCATCTGACTCAGCACCACTTCAGTTTTTAGCTCCATATACAGGTTGTGCTATGGGTGAATATTTCAGAGATAATGGAATGCACGCGTTAATTATCTATGATGATTTATCAAAACAAGCAGTTGCTTATAGACAAATGTCACTTTTACTTAGAAGACCTCCTGGACGTGAGGCTTACCCAGGAGATGTATTCTACTTACATAGTAGATTGTTAGAAAGAGCTGCAAAATTGAGTGATGAACATGGTGGAGGATCTTTAACAGCACTTCCAATTATTGAAACTCAAGGTGGAGACGTATCAGCGTTTATTCCAACAAACGTAATTTCAATTACAGATGGTCAGATTTTCTTGGAAACTGAATTATTTAACCAAGGAATTAGACCTGCAATTAACGTTGGATTGTCAGTTTCTAGGGTAGGTTCATCGGCTCAAACCAAAGCGATGAAAAAAGTTTCAGGATCAATGAAACTTGAGCTTGCCCAATATAGAGAAATGGCAGCATTTGCTCAATTTGGTTCAGATTTAGATGCTTCTACTCAACAATTATTGAATAGAGGATCAAAATTAACTGAGCTTCTAAAACAAAAACAATATTCTCCAATGACAGTTGCTGAACAAGTAATTTCGGTTTTCTGCGGTGTTAAAGGATATCTTGATGATATTGATTTAAAAGATGTTGCAGGTTTTGAAAGTAAAATCATAGAGAAATGTAAATCAGAAAATCCTGAGATTATCGAGTCGATACAAAGTTCAGGAAAACTTGAAGAGGATAAAGAAAAGTTATTAGTTGAATTGATTACTCAATTAAAGGAAACCCTTAAATCTTAATTAGATATGGCAAGTTTAGACGACCTAAAAAAGAGAATAGCCAGTGTAAAGTCTACACAAAAAATTACTAAAGCTATGAAAATGGTTGCGGCTGCAAAATTAAGAAAAGCACAAGAAAGTGCTGAAAAGGGAAGACCTTATTCAGAAAAAATGAACAATGTAATTTTAAATCTATCTAGTGGAATTTCAGATAAAGAAAATGCACCAAAGTTGTTAGCTGGTACTGGACAAGAGAAGGTCCATCTTTGCGTTGTTATGACATCAGATAGAGGTTTATGTGGTGGATTTAACTCAAATATAATTAAAAAAGCAAAAAGTTATTTTTCTAAAATTTTAGATGAGAATAAAGAAATTAAAATTATTACTGTAGGTTCAAAAGGTAACGACCAACTTAAGAGAACTTATGGTGATAAAATAATTGAAAACATTTCATTTAAAGAGTCTAAAAATGCAAATTATTTTGATGCAGATAAAGTAGGAAAAATTATTATTGAAAAATTTGAAGCAGGTGAGTTTGATGTATGTACAATTTTTTATAATAAATTTAAAAATGTAATTACACAAATTCCACAAGCTCAACAAATAATTCCTTTAAATGATGAGGGAAATGAAAATAGTTCAGATGAAAGTTATGAATTTGAACCAGATGAGGATGAAATTTTAAGCAATTTGTTGCCAAAAAATATTTCAACACAAATATTTAAGGCAATGTTAGAGAATTCAGCTAGCGAACAAGGATCCAGAATGAGTGCAATGGATAATGCAACCCGAAACGCAGGTGAAATGGTTGATAAACTTACTATCGAGTATAATAGAAGTCGTCAGGCAGCAATTACTAAAGAACTAATAGAAATCATATCAGGAGCAGAAAGTTTATAATTATGAGCAAAGGAATAATTACACAAGTTATTGGAGCAGTAGTAGACGTAAAATTTGAAGGAGAACTACCAGAAATTTTAACAGCGTTAGAATGTAAAAACGGTGATAACAGACTAGTTTTAGAGGTTGCTCAGCACTTAGGAGAATCTACTGTAAGAACTATTGCAATGGATGCAACTGAAGGATTAAAAAGAGGAGATGAAGTTGTAAATACAAACGCTCCTATCCAAGTTCCTGTTGGACCGGAAACACTAGGCAGGATTATTAATGTAATTGGTGAGCCAATTGACGAAAGAGGTGAGGTTAAAACTAAAGAAAGTTGGCCTATTCACAGAGCTGCACCAGAATTTAATGATCAATCAACTGAAACTGAAATATTAGTTACTGGTATTAAAGTTATCGACTTATTAGCACCATATGCCAAAGGAGGAAAAATTGGACTATTTGGAGGTGCGGGTGTTGGTAAGACAGTTTTAATTATGGAATTGATTAACAACGTTGCAAAAGCTCATGGTGGATTTTCAGTTTTTGCTGGTGTTGGAGAAAGAACTAGAGAAGGGAATGACCTTTATCATGAAATGATGGATTCAGGTGTAATAAAAAAAGATGGCCCTGGTTCTAAAGCGGCATTAGTTTATGGACAAATGAACGAACCTCCAGGAGCAAGAGCAAGAGTTGCTTTAACTGGATTAACAGTAGCAGAATATTTTAGAGATCAAGAAGGACAAGACGTTTTATTCTTCGTTGACAATATCTTTAGATTTACTCAAGCTGGTTCAGAGGTATCTGCTTTATTAGGAAGAATTCCTTCAGCAGTAGGATATCAACCTACGTTAGCTACTGATATGGGTAACCTTCAAGAAAGAATTACAACAACAAACAAGGGATCAATTACTTCTGTGCAAGCAATTTATGTTCCAGCGGATGACTTAACTGATCCAGCACCTGCTACATCATTTGCTCACTTGGATGCTACTACGGTACTTTCAAGACAAATAGCAGAAATTGGTATTTATCCTGCAGTAGATCCATTAGACTCTACTTCAAGAATTTTGGATCCAAGAGTAGTTGGTGACGAACATTATAGAGTTGCAAGAGATGTTCAAAGAATTTTACAATCTTATAAATCACTTCAGGATATTATTGCCATTCTTGGTATGGATGAATTATCTGAGGAAGATAAATTGGTTGTAGCAAGAGCAAGAAAAATTCAAAGATTTTTATCTCAGCCATTCTTTGTTGCGGAAGTATTTACAGGTTCACCAGGAAAATTGGTTGATCTTGAATCAACAATCAAAGGATTTGATGCAATCTGCAAAGGTGAATATGATCACTTGCCAGAAGCAGCTTTCTACATGGTAGGCACAATTGAAGAAGCTATTGAAAAAGCTGAAAAAATGGAGAAAGAAGCCGCGGCCTAATGAGTGAAGAGTTTAAAATTGAGATAGTAAATCCTGAAAAATCTTTTTTAGTGAAAGAAGATGTGTCAGAGGTAGTAGTACCTGCTTTTGAGGGAGAAATGGGGATATTAAAAGATCACATTTCAATTATCTCATTTTTAAAACCAGGCATTATCAAAGTAAGCTCAAAATCTGGTGATGAAAATTATTATGTTGAGGATGGTATAGTAGAGTTTAAAAATAATAACTTATCTATTCTAACTAGCTCTATTTATAATTTATCTGATATGGACAAATCTGTTCAACAGGATTTGCTGAAAAAAGCTGAAGAAGAGGCAGGGAAGTCAGACATTAATGATCAAGCTAAATATTTAGTAGACCAAAAAATTGAAGTTTTAAAAACTCTTAATTAAGAATTTTTTTTACTTTATCTTTAACTTCTTTGTACACGTGTAGTTTAAAATCAACCACTAGGTCTGTAATGTTTTCTAGTTCTACCCATTTCCATTCTAAAAATTCAGGGTGTTTGGTTTTGATATTTATTTCATTATCTGTCCCAACAAATCTCATTAAAAACCATTTTTGTTTTTGACCTCTGTATTTTCCTTTCCAAATCAAACCAAGCAATCTATCTGGAAGTTCATAAGTTATAGTTCCATCTAACTCTTTTATTAATTCAACATTTTTAATACTGGTTTCTTCTTCAAGTTCTCTGTAAGCAGCTTTTAAAAAGTCCTCACCTTCATCTACACCGCCTTGGGGCATTTGCCAAAAATTTTTGGGGTTATCTATTCTTTTGGCAACAAATACTTTGTTCTCTTTATTTAACACAACAATTCCAACTCCACTTCTTAGTGGAAGATTATGTAAATCTTTTTTCATTTTATCCGTTGAGTAATTTAATTGCGTAATTTAGTTGATTATCAGTGTCAGTTCTTATTTTAAAATCATCACCTTCTTCATTTACTTCAATGTCTGGACGTACACCAACTTCAGATATAGATTTTCCAGATGGAAGATAATATTTTGCAACAGTTAAACGTATTGCGCCTCTATTTTTAAGAGGAATAATAGATTGAACTGAACCTTTGCCATAACTGTTCTCACCTACAACAATTGCTCTTTTGTGGTCTTTTAAAGCTCCTGCAACAATTTCTGATGCTGAAGCTGATCCATAATTTATCAGTACTAATAATGTTTTTCCGTCAGTTATGTCTCCTTTTTTTGCAAACCATTTTCTATTATCAGATTTTTTTCTACTTTTTGTGGAGACAATTTCACCATTTTCTAAAAAGAAATCAGATATTCTTATTGCTTGGTTTAGTAATCCACCTGGATTATTTCTTAAATCCAAAATAAACGAATTAAGATTTTTATTTTTTTTTAATTTCTTTATTTGTTTTTCTATTTGATCACTACTGTTTTCATTAAATGAAGTTAATCTAATATAGCCAATACTGTCTTCTAATAACTCTGACTTAACTGATTGAATTTCAATTATTTCTCTAGTGATATTAAATGTTAATGCTTTTTTTTCTCCTCTACGTCTAACTGTTAATTCTATACTTGAACCTACTGGGCCTCGCATTAAATCAACAGCTTCACTCAGAGATTTCCCTTGAACTTGGGTATCATTAATTTTCACAATGTAGTCACCAGCTTTTATACCAGCTTTTGATGCTGGTGTGTCGTCAATAGGTGAAATAACTTTAACAACTCCTGCTTCCATACTTACCTCAATTCCAAGGCCACCAAATTCACCACTAGTTTCTGTTTGCATCTCCTCCAAAATTTCAGGAGACATATAAGAAGAATAAGGGTCTAAAGATTGAAGTAAACCATTAATAGCAGAGTCCATGCTTTCGGATTGGTTGATCTCATCAATATACTCTCTGTTTATTTTTTCTAAAACCTCACCAAATAAATCTATCTTTTTATAAATATCTACCTCAGATGAGTTTGCTAAACTTAAATAAAAAAATGATAAAAAAATAAATAAATAATATTTAATTATATTCATATCATTACTTTTTCTTTGGGAATAAATTCTGACCAGATTTTTTCTAATTCATAAAATTTTCTTTTCTCTGGGTGAAAAATATGAACGATTAGATCTATACCGTCTACCAATTTCCATTCACCACTTTCTTTACCTTCTATTTTAGAGT
Organism: Pelagibacteraceae bacterium AG-390-M19; assembly: GCA_003279765.1. Lineage (GTDB taxonomy): Bacteria > Pseudomonadota > Alphaproteobacteria > Pelagibacterales > Pelagibacteraceae > Pelagibacter. The sequence continues at coordinate 31,875 of QCHC01000002.1, forward strand.
CTTTAATCCCATTATCTTTAAGTTTTTCTAATACTTGTTCAGATAAAGACTGTATATGTCTAGATGATGTGCCGCTTGCTATTATCATATAATCTGCCATAGAACTTTTATCTTTTAGATCAATAGTTACTATGTCTTCAGCTTTGTTAAGATCTAATGTGGTGATTACAATTTCTTTGAGATCTGAAATTTTATCCATTAATTAAATTTAGACTATCAAATTTTTCTTAATTGAGAAGATGAAATGTTGACTTTATTAAACTCTATGAATTTGAGGGTGGTACTACCGAGAGCCTTAAATGTCTTTGATTTTAATGAGTTTTTTTTATAGCCATGTCTATCGAAAACCAAAATATTACACTTTTGTGAAATAGATTTTGATCTATGCCATTTGTGAAAATTTATTAAGTTATCTGCTCCCATTAAAAAATAGATTTCAATATTTTTATTTTTTTTCAAATGATTAATTAAATCGATTGTTTTATTTGAATTAATTTTATTTTCATAAAATCTCACTTTTATAAATGAATTTTTACCAATAATTTTTTTACAGAATTTTATTCTTTCAGTAACCGAGGTTTTGCTTTGATTTTTAAAAGGATTTTTTTTTGTGATTGCCCAAATAATGTTTTTAAGCTCAAATCTTTTTTTTGCTTCTTTTGAAATAGCCAAATGACCTTTGTGAGCAGGATCAAATGATCCTCCTAAAATTCCTATTTTTGTCTTATTTAATTTCAAATTAATTTCTTATTTTGCCGTTACTTGTAATTTGATATTTATATGAAACAAGTTGATTAAGTCCTACAGGCCCTCTTGGTGGTAGTACATTGGTAGAAATTCCAACTTCTCCTCCGAACCCAAATTCACCTCCATCTGCAAATTGAGTTGAAGTGTTATGCATAGCAATAGAGCTTTTGACTTCCTTTAGAAATTGATTTGCCGTTTTTTTGTTTCTTGTAATTATTGAGTCTGTATGCATTGTTCCATACTTGTTAATATGACTTATAGCTTCATTGAGGTTGTTTACTATTTTAACCGAAACTGCAGAGCTTAAATATTCTGTAGACCAATCCTTTTCAGTAGCTTTAAAAATTTTACCTTTGAAAAATTTAGATAAAGTCTTTTCTCCATAAATTTTACAACCATTTTTTTCTAAATTACCCAGGATTGTATCGCTAAATTTTTTAACAATATTCTTATGCATAATAATAGTTTCAGTTGCACCACATATACTGGTGTTCCTTAATTTTGCGTTAGACACAACTTTATTTGCCATCTTTAGTTCAGCGTCTTTGTCCACATATGTATGACAAATACCCTCAAGATGACCAATAATAGGAACTTTAGAAAGCTCTTGAACTTTTCTTACAAGATTTTTTCCACCACGTGGAATTATAACATCAATATATTCTTTCATTTTAGAAAGCATTACATCAACCATTTTTCTGTTTTTAGAATCTATAAATTGTATAAAGTTTTCATCTACTTTATTTTTTTTGAGCGCTTTTCTAAATAGTTTAGACAAAACTCTATTTGAATTGATTGCTTCAGAACCTCCTCTTAAGATTACTGCATTACCTGATTTGAAACATAAACTCGCAACATCTGATGTAACATTTGGCCTACTTTCATAAATTACACCAATCACTCCTATTGGAATTGATACTCTGCTAATATTTAATCCATTAGGTCTTTTCCACTTTTCTAAAATATGATCAATAGGATCTTTAAATCTAATAATGTTAATAATTGAACTTCTGATGTCGTTTATTTTTTTCTCATTTAAATGAAGTCTATTAATTAAATTTTCTTTTAATCCTATTTTTTTTGCATAATTAATATCTTTGGTATTTTCTTTAATTATTAAACCTTTATTTTCGTCGAGCATTTTAGCATAGGAGGCTAAAACATTATTTTTAATTTTTGTGTGTATTTTATATTGACTTGCTTTTCTTGCTCTTTTACCGATTAAATTCATATAATTATTCATTTATACTTCTACCATATCATCTTTATGAATAACTTCAGATTTTGCAACATACCCAAGTAATTTTTGAATTTCATTTGAATGATGTCCCATAATTTTTTTTACTTCATCAGAAGAAAAAGAACTTAAACCCCTAGCGCATTCATTATTTTTTTTATCTAAAACTTTTATATGATCACCTTTATTAAATTTTCCTGATACATTTTTTATACCTGCAGCTAGTAAACTTTTTCCAAGTTTTAAAGCTTTTTTGGCTCCATCATCAATTACAACATTTCCTTTAGGCGCAATTGAGCTTATTATCCACTTTTTTCTAGCATGAAGTTTTGAGACCTTTGGGCTGAACCATGTACAATTATTTTTTTCAATAATTTTTGAAATAGGATTTGAATACAGTCCGTTTGCAATAATCATACTACTGCCAGCTAACTGACAAATTTTAGCAGCTTCAATTTTTGTTTGCATTCCTCCACTTCCATATTCATTAATACCTTTGATTTTAATTTCTTTTAAGTCTTTGTTAATATCATTTACTATTTTTATCAGTTTGGCGTCTTTATTTATTTTTGGATTTTTTGTGAAAAGACCATCTACATCTGAAAGTAAAATTAACGTATCAGCGTTTGTAATTTGAGTTACTCTAGATGCCAATCTATCATTATCTCCATATTTTATTTCAGTTGTTGCAATTGTGTCATTCTCATTAACAACTGGGATAAATCCAAGTTCAAACAAATTTTCAAATGTTCTTTTAGCGTTTAATGATCTTCTTCGCTCCTCTGTATCTTCTAGAGTTAACAAAATTTGTGAGATATTTAATTTATACTTTGAAAAAGTCTGAGAGAATAAATTCATTAGTTCAATTTGGCCAATAGAGGCAATTGCTTGACTTTTGTCTAACTTGATATTTTTTTTGTTAAAATTCATTTTTTTACATCCAAGAGCTATAGCACCTGAACTAACGATGACGATTTTTTGATTTTTATCTCTTAGTTTTTTGATGTCCTTAGCAAAGCTTGAAAGCCATTTTTTTCTAATTTTTTTATTTTCATCAACTAATAAAGATGAACCAATTTTAATAACAATAATTTTCGAGTTTTTAAGATACATAGGATAATAATTTTGCCTTAATTTTTGAAACAGATTCTTTATTTAAAGTTGTCATAGTCATTATCTCACAATTTTTATCTTTAGAGAAATCATCAATTACGTCTTTAGCTGTATCTTCGTCAATTAAATCTATTTTGTTAAACACAATTAATTCTTTTTTATCAAGCATTTTAGAGCTGTAATTTTTAAGCTCATTTTTAACTTGATCATAAGACTCTTTTAGATCGAGATTAGTAATATCAATTAAATGTAATAAAGATTTGCATCTTTCTATATGTTTTAAAAACTGTATCCCAAGTCCAACACCTTCGTGGGCACCCTCTACTAGTCCAGGTATATCAGCTATTGTAATTTCTTTATCATCATAGCTAGCAACACCTAAGTTAGGATTGAGCGTTGTAAATTTATAATTAGCAATTTTAGGATTTGCGTTAGTAAGAGCTGCCAACAAACTTGATTTTCCTGCGTTAGGTAATCCGATAATTCCAATATCAGCTATTGTTTTAAGTTGTAACCAAATTGTAAACTCTTCTCCCAAAGTTCCTTTTGTAAATTTTCTTGGAGCTCTGTTTGTGGAGCTTTTAAACCTAGTATTTCCCAAACCCCCTTTGCCACCATTAGCTGCGATATACTCTTCTCCTTTCTTGTTAAAGTCAAATAATAGAGTTTTGTTATCTTCTTCAAATACTTGAGTTCCAAGAGGAACTTTTAAAATTAAATCCTCACCACTTTTGCCTGTACGATTTTGTCCAGAACCATTTTCTCCACGTTCAGCTTTATGATGTTGTTGATATCTGTAATCAATTAAAGTGTTTAAGTTTTCTTCTGATTTTAAAATGATAGAACCACCTCTGCCTCCATCACCTCCATCAGGTCCTCCAAACTCAACATATTTTTCTCTTCTAAAACTTGGCGAACCGTCACCACCGTTTCCAGCTTTAATATAAATTTTAACTTGATCGAGAAATTTCATAATACAACATTTTCTTGGTTGTACTATTAATTGGGTTTTACAGAAACGTAAGTTCTATCTAATTTAGATTTTTTGAATACAACTTTACCTTTAATAACAGAAAAAATTGAATGATCTTTTCCCATTCCTACATTTTCGCCAGGAAAAATTTTTGTTCCTCTTTGTCTAACAATTATATTTCCAGGTATTACAGTTTCTCCACCGTATTTTTTAACACCAAGTCTTCGACCGGCACTATCCCGTCCGTTTCTCGATGATCCACCTGCTTTTTTTGTTGCCATAATTTACCTAATAATTATTTACTTGCAGCCTCTTTAACTTCCTCTTTTTTGGAAGCTGGTTTAATTTTTTCAGCTTCAGATAATACTTTACCATCTTTTGAAAAAATTTTGTTAATTCTTATCAAAGAAAATTGTTGTCTATGTCCATTTTTTCTTCTTGAATTTTGTCTTCTTCTTTTTTTGAAAATTAGAATTGTTCTATTTTTACTATTTTTAATTAAATCTGCTTCTACCTTAGCACCGTCAATATTAGGAGTTCCAACTTCAATATTTTTATCATCTCCGTATGCTAGGATTTCATTAAATTCTATCTTAGTTTCAGGCTTTGAGTCTGGTAGTTTTTCGATTTTCAATATTTCACCAGATTTAACTTTGTACTGTTTACCACCTGTTTTTATTACTGCGTATGACATAGTATGAATTTTAAATTAAAGTTACCGCAATATAGTTACCGGAAGCCTATAGTCAAGCTGAATTAGTTAGAAATTATCCTTTAAATCCCTTAATTTTGAAAAGGTTTTCAAGTCATTTGCTCTTAAAAAAATATTACAATCAATTTCATCTTGTAAGGTTGATGGAATAGTAGGCAAATTATTATTTCTTTGTTTTTTTATAAATTCTATTTTCTTTAATAAAGAAGAATTTTCAGAGTCATGTTCCAAGCAGAATTTTGAATTGTTTAGAGTATATTCATGACCACAATAGATTTTTGTTTCTTTAGGTAAGGATTTTAATTTATTTAAAGAGTCATACATTTGTTCATATGTACCCTCAAAAATTCTACCACACCCAAGTGAAAAAAGTGTATCTCCAGTGAATAGTAAGTTTTCGTCGAAAAAATAAAAACAAATATGCCCCGTAGTGTGCCCTGGGATATGAATAATTTTAGCTTTAAAATTTCCACTATTCCAAATTTCATTATCTTTTAATAAGATATCAATCTCTGGTATTCTTTTTGCATCTCCATTAAATCCCAATACAACAGATCCAAATTTTTTTTTTAATTCAGTGTTACCTCCAATATGATCGTAATGATGATGAGTATTTAAAATATATTTTAAATTAATATTTTTACCGCTTAAGTAATCAATTATTGGTTTAGCTTCACTTGGATCAACAACACAAGCTTCGAGTTTATCTTCATCAATAATTAAATAACTATAATTATCTTGTAGGCAGGGTATAATTTCTACTTTCATTTATTTTTCAATTAAAAATATTCCAAGATCAGCAAATAAATTTTTAGTTCCTAAATTATTATTTGTTATATTTGAAACATTATTACTATTTAAAGCTAAAGTTTTTATAATTTTGATTTCTTTAGATTTTATAAAATTTACAAAATCTTTAATTGTACACATGTGCAAATTAGGCGTGCTATGCCATTGTTCTGGTAATGATTTTGTTATTGGCATTGTGCCCTTAAATAATAGATGTAATCTAACTTTCCAATTACCAAAATTTGGTATCGTTACAATTGCTTTTTTTCCAACTCTTAAAAGTTCATCTAAAACAAGTTCAGGGCTTAAAAATGCTTGGAGTGTTTGACTCAACACAACATAATCAAATGATTTATCAGGAAATTGTTTTAAGTCTTTTTCTGCATTACCTTCTATTACAGTTAATCCTTTAGCAATACATTCTTGTACTTTTTCCTTAGATATTTCTAGTCCTCTTACATTTATATTTTTATTTACTTTTAAAAATTGCATCAAAGTTCCATCTGCACAACCTACATCTAGAACTTTTTTATTATCTTCAATTAAATCTGATATTACTTTAAATTCATTTTTCATTTTTTTAACTCTGTATAAGATTTATCTAAGAAATTCTTTAGTGCGTTTAAAAAATCAGGAACATCCAATAAAAAAGAGTCGTGACCTTTATCAGATACAATCTCTACAAAACCAACATCTGCTCCAATAGAATTCAAAGCTATAACAATATCTTTATTTTCTTGGGTTGGATAAAGCCAATCAGAAGTAAAAGAAATTACAAAAAATTTAGCTTTTGTATTTTTAAATGCATCAGACAAATTCCCATTAAATTGTTTAACTAAATCAAAATAATCCATAGCTCTTGTTATGTAGAGGTAGCTGTTTGCATCAAATCTATCTACAAATACAGATCCTTGGTATCTCAAATAACTCTCAATTTGAAAATCTGCATCAAAACCAAATTTCAAATCTTCTCTTTCTTGCAATTTTCTTCCAAACTTTTCCTGCAAACCTTTTTTTGAGAGATAAGTTATATGAGCTGCCATTCTTGCAACAGCAAGCCCTTTACCTGGATTTGTGTTATTAGTTTCATAATTTCCATCTTTCCAATTGCTGTCAGCAGTGATTGCCTGTCTTCCTAGTTCATTGAAAGCAATATTCTGTGCCGAATGACTTGAAGTTGTAGCAATGGGTATAACAGTTTTAGCTTTATCAGGAAAGTTGGTGATAAATTGAAGAACTTGCATACCTCCCATAGAACCTCCAGTAATCGCAAATAGTTTATTAATTCCGAAGTGTTCAAGTAAATTATATTGTGCATTGACCATGTCATTAATTGTAATAACTGGAAAATCAGTCCCAAAAGTTTTTTGTGTTTCAGGATCTTTATGACTTGGTCCATAAGATCCCATACATCCGCCAATTACATTTGAACAAATAACAAAATATTTATTGGTATCTATTGCTTTGTCTGGACCTACAGCAAAACTCCACCAACCATCTTTTTTAGTAATAGGGTTTAAACCAGTTACAAATTGATCTCCAGTTAGTGCATGAAATACTAATATAGCATTGTCTTTATTTTCATTTAAAGACCCATAGGTTTCGAATGCAACTGGAAAATTGTTTATAGTTTTACCACAATCTAATTTAAGAGGTTTTTTTACAATTAATGTCTTAATATTTTTTTCTATGTTCATTTTAAAGCCTTTAGATGAATTGTGAGAAAAAAAACTATTTTAGCGGTTTTTTTTAAGCGCTCGCAATTCAGTTAAATCAGCGCATAAATTTTGTACAAGAACTTGTAATTTATGTCAATTTTTTAAAATAAGATCATATTCTCTATAAATATTTGTTTTTTTATCTATAAAGAGCTCATAAAAATAAAAAAATGAGCACACCCAAATTTAAAAAATTTAATATAGAAGCTTATAAGCCTGGCAAATCTAAAATTAATAAAATTAAAAAGGTCATTAAATTGTCAGCTAACGAGTCTGCTCTAGGGATGAGCCCGTTAGCAAAAAAAGCAATATCTAAAAAAAATTTATTATTAGATAAATATCCAGATGGAAAATCTACAAATCTTAAAATGGCAATATCCAAAGCTTATAAATGCAATTTTGATAAAATAATATGTGGAGCAGGTTCCGACGAAGTAATTCAAATGTTGTGTCAATTGTATCTAAATCCAAAAGATGAAGTGATTGTTCCTCAATATAGTTTTTTAATGTACAGGATTTATGCAAAAATAGTTGGTGCAAAAGTTGTCTTTGCAAAAGAAAATAAATTCAAAGTTTCAATTGAAGAAATATTGAAAAAAGTATCTAAGAAAACCAAAATAGTTTTTATTGCAAATCCAAATAATCCAACAGGAACATATTTAACTAAAATAGAAATATTAGAACTTAGAAGAAAGTTGAATAAAAATATATTATTAGTAATTGATGATGCGTACTCAGAATATATGAAAAATGATGATTACAGCTCTGGTTTAGAATTATTTAAAAATAAAGATAACGTATTTATATTGAGAACATTTTCTAAAATGTTTGGTTTGGCCTCATTAAGAATTGGCTGGGGATATGGATCGAAACAAATAATTAGAGCGTTAAATGTTATTAAACCACCTTTCAATGTAAATGGCTTGGCCCAAGTTGCGGCCGCAGAGTCTTTGAAGGATAAGCAATTCATTCAAAAGTCTATTAAACATAATTTAAATTATGCAAATAGATTAAAAAAATTTCTCGAAAAATATAATATTTTTTCAAATGCTGTATCAGCAAATTTTTTACTATTAAATTTTGATGAGTGTAAATATTCAGCAAATTTTCTATACCAAAAATTAAAAAACAAAGGAATTATATTAAGATCTACTGAAGATGGTTATCATATTAAAAACAAATTGAGATTAACTATTGGCTCATCTAGAGAAAATTTAATATTCATGAATGTAGTGAGAAAGATTTTTAATTAAATGAAAAATATTTTAATCATAGGGTGTGGTTTACTTGGATCTTCAGTTTTAAGATCTATACATAAAAATAAATTAGCAGATAAAATATTTATTTATGAAAAGTCAAAAAAAAATATATCTACAATCAAAAAGCTCAAATTACCTGGAAAAGTAGTTAGTTCATTAAAAGAGGCTGTAACAAAATCTAATTTTATTATTTTTTGTACACCAATGAGTGAATACAAAAACATAATTATAAAAATCAATAATTATATTTTACCCAACACATTAATTACTGATGTTGGTTCATCTAAAATTGAATCATCAAAAATAATAAAAAAATATTTGAAAAAAGGAATTGCTTGGACTTCCAGTCATCCAATTGCTGGTTCTGAAGTAAGTGGACCACAGCACGGAAAGAGCAATATGTTCGAGGGTAGATGGTGTATTTTAATTAAAGAAAAAAATACAATTAAAAAAAATTTGAATTCCCTAAAAAAATTTTGGGAGAAAATTGGATCAAAAGTAACAATCATGTCACCGGAAAAACATGATAAAATTTTTTCAATAACTAGTCATTTGCCTCATTTAATTGCATATAATTTGGTTAAGTCAGCTCAAGATTTTGAGAAAAAACAAAGCTATGATTTAATTAAATTTAGCGCAGGAGGACTAAGAGATTTTTCAAGAATAGCAGCTTCTAATGAAATTATGTGGCGAGATATTTTTTTCAACAACAATAAAAATATTTCAAATGCTATTGATTTATTTATTAAAAATTTGAAATCATTTAAATCTGATATTAATTTAAAAAATAATAAATCGATTATTAACAAGCTTATTCAAACTAAAAAAGTCAGATCAAAAATAATTAAACTCAAACAAGATATTAATAAGCCAGATTTTGGAAGAAGTTAAATTTTAATTTTAGCTATTTTTTTAATTTTAAGTTTTGCTGTGTTTTCAATTCTTTTAATTGTCTTAAGTATAGGCATAATCAAAACTTTTTTTTCAGGTCCATATGCATGTATCAATTGCTTAGAATTTAAACATATTGCAACGTGCCCTTTCCAAAAAATAATATCTCCCTTTTTATATTTTTTTTTTATGTTTCCTTTTAAATATTTAATTTGATCCTTAGTATCTCGAGGAAAAAACTTATTATTATAATAGTAAAATATTTGTAATAAGGCTGAGCAATCAATTCCTTTATAACTTTTTCCACCCCAGTTATATTTTATATTCAAAAATTTTTTAAGGATTTTAATGAAGTTTTTTTCTTTGAAATTTATATTTTTTATATCTTTTTTTTTAATCCATTTATTTTTATCAATTCTGGCATAATTTTTATTAGTTTCTTTAACTGACAACTTTGATCCAAGAGATAAAAAAATATTAGTTTTTAAGTTTGGTTTTTTATAGATGATTGCTTTTAAGCTACTTACTTTATAATTAGCCCTAAATTCTTTTGAATAATTTTTATTTTGAATGTACCCAGTATAATTATCAAAATCGGATTTTATTTTTATCCAATTTTTATTTTTAGATAAAATTTTAAATTTTTCTCCATATAATATTTGTGAAGTTACTTCTGAAAATTTAGAAGATTTTTTATAAATATTAGAAAAACTACCTTTGAAATAAAATCTATTTTGCACCAATTTTAATTTTATTTTTAATCATCCAAAGGCATATTAGTGAAGGAATAACCATAATAGTTGTTAAGACAAAAAATGTTCCCCAATCTCCGTTTAACCAATCTACCAAAGCTCCTGATGATGATGCTAAAGTTGTTCTTCCAGCAGTTCCTATAGAAGCAAGTAATGCGTATTGTGTTGCTGTATATGTTCGATCGACCAGTAAAGATATAAATGCTACAAATGCAACAGTTGCAAAAGCTGCAGTAATATCGTCAGCTATAACTGCTATTGCAAATAATAATTCAGATTTACCCGTCCATGCTAAGACAGCAAATAATAGATTTGTAATTGCCATTAATCCTCCTGCAAAGAACATAGTTTTTATAGTTCCAGCCCTCATGGCCATTACCCCACCAATTAAAGTAAACACAACAGTTGTGATCCAACCCAAACCTTTTGAATAGATTGCTATTTGTCCTTTTGAGAAGCCTATTTCTTTATAAAATACAATCGACATTCTACCCATGAATGCTTCTCCAATTTTAAATAAAAAGACAAATCCTAAAATTCCCGCAGCTATGGCAAAACCATTTTTTTTAAAAAAGCTAATAATGGGCCCACCAATTGTTCCAGTTATATATGCAGCAAAAGTTGTAATAATATTGCTAGATCCTAATTTACCTTTTATTAGATTGTCAGTTTCCTTTTGTTTTGATTGTCTGTCAGTTTCTATTGGTTCATGAACAAACATTAGGGCAATATTCATTAAGATAATCAGTACACCCAATATTAAAAAAGTTGCTTGCCAATAATCTTGGATACCAAGGTTTTCAAAGAACTCTGCAGTAAATAAAGCAACTACACCACCTAATTTGTAGCCTGTCCACCAACCAACTACAGCCATTGCGGCACCAGCTGCCATTGATTTACCCTCATTTTCATTAATTTGTTCAATTCTTAATGCATCTACTGTTATATCTTGAGTCGCTGATGCTATAGCAATGATTAATCCAACTGTAATTATTAATGCTAAATTTTCTGTAGGATTTATAATACTCCAAACAAGTAAACTTAATAGAATTACTAATTGCATTAAAACGATCCATCCTCTTCGGTGACCTAATTTTTTAGTTAGTAATGGAATTTGAATTCTATCTATAATCGGTGCCCAAAGATAATTAAAAGCATAAACTCCGAATATAAGTCCTGCCCATCCAATTGTTGATCTACTTAATCCCTCTTCTTTTAACCAAAGACTTAAACTACTAGCAATTAAAACCCAAGGAAATCCACTAATAGCACCAAGTAATAAAATCCTTAGCATTCGAATATCTTTGTAAACTGAAATGGATTCTAACCAGGATGTTTTTTTTATTTCAGACATAATTAGTTTTTCCAAAATGATGGTAAAAATAATACTAATATTGCAAATAGCTCAAGTCTACCTAAAATCATACCAACTGTTAAAATCCACTTAGAAAGGTCCGGTAATGAAGAAAAATCTCCATTTGGACCAATTATTGGACCAAGACCAGGCCCAACATTTGAAATTGAAGTAGCCGCACCTGAGATAGCAGTAATAAAATCTAAACCAGTTAAGGATAATAGTGCAGTTAGAATAAAAAATATTACAATATAAAAATAAATAAATGAAATAATTGAAGCTATAAATTTTTCATCTACTGCACTTTGATCATACTTAATTACAAAAATTCCCTTAGGATAAATTATTTTTTTTAATTGATTGAGAATAAATAGATAAAGGATTTGAATTCTAAATATTTTTACACCACAAGCTGTAGATCCCGCGCATCCACCAATAAACATTAGGGCAATAAACAAGGTTATAGGAAAACTTCCCCATTTATCAAATTCTGCATTTACATAACCAGTACCACTTAAGATTGATATAGTATTAAAAAAAATTGATCTTAAATTAAAGTTGTCATGGTTAGAAAATAATAAGTAAATAGATAAAATAATAACAGTGAATATTATTATTTTTAAAAAAGTTTTAATTTGAATATCATTCAAAAAAATTTTTTTGTTTCCACTTATAAATTTAATGTAAGCAATAAAAGGAATACTCCCTAATATAATAAACAACATTGATGAAATTTCGATTTGCAAACTATTAAAGTGACCAATAGATTCGTTGTAGTTAGAAAAGCCTCCAGTAGCAATTGTAGTCATTGAATGGGTTAAACTATCAAATTTACCCATACCAAATATCCAATAAGTTATTGCACAAAGCCCTGTTAATCCTGAGTAAATATAAATTAATCTAAGCGCTATTTCTTTAGACTTAGGAAGTATTTTTTCTGAAGAGTCATTACTTGAAATTTTAAATAATTGCATACCACCAACATTCATTATTGGCATTAAAGTTATTGCCATTACAATTATTCCAATTCCACCTAGCCATTGTAAAATGGCTCTCCATAAAAGAAGACCCTTTGGTGCGTTCTCTAAATCTGAGATTATTGTAGATCCTGTAGTAGTAATTCCAGACATGCTCTCAAAAAAAGAGTCTGTAATTGAAAGTTCAATACTAGAGAATACAAACGGTAAAGATCCAAATATTGCAATACTAATCCAAGATAGTGCAGTTAATAAGAAAGCTTGTTGAAGATTAAGTTTTTTATCATGATCTAAATTAGATAAAAAAAATAAAGTTCCAAAGATTATAGTTACAATAGATGACCCTAAGAAAGAAGAGTCTATCTCTGAGTAAAAGAATTGCACTATAATTGGGATGAACATTGATACACCCAATATTATTTGCAGAATTCCAAGCGTAAAAAAAACAGTTTTGTAATTAGACATTTTGAAAGAACAATATTTTATGGTAAATAAATTTCAACTCTATAAGAATTAATATAATCACTAGTTTAAGGTTTAAAAGAGCAATTCATGATTAAAAAAGATGTACTAGAAAAGACAAGTGCTTGGCCTTTTGTTGAAGCTAAAAAAATGCTTCGAGAAAGAAAAGCTTTTATAGAAAAAAAAGGTAAGATAACTCTCCAAACAGGATATGGTCCAAGTGGATTGCCACATATTGGTACTTTCGGAGAAGTTGCACGAACTTCAATGATGGTTAATGCACTTAATCAACTCACAGATTTACCAACAGAAATTATTACATTTTCAGATGACATGGATGGCCTGAGAAAAGTTCCAGACAATGTTCCTAATCAAGAATTGTTGCAACAAAATCTTCACAAACCATTAACACAAGTACCTGATCCTTTTCAAAAATTTAATAGTTTTGGAGAACATAACAATGAAATGTTGAAGGATTTTTTAAACGGTTTTAATTTTAAATATAATTTTAAAAGTTCCACATCTTTGTACAAGGCAGGATTTTTTAACCCCACTTTAAAAATTATTTTAGAAAATTATGATGGAATAATGAATATTATTTTACCTACACTTGGTAAAGAACGACAAAAAACATACTGTCCTTTTTTACCAGTGTGTCCTGATACAGGTCAAGTCTTAGAGATACCCGTTATAGAAATTGATCAATCTAATTCTAAAATAATATTCGATAATAAAGGTAAAAAATTAGAGAGTAGTATTTTAGACGGCAATTGTAAATTGCAGTGGAAAGTAGATTGGGCAATGAGATGGTTTGCTTTAGATATTGATTTTGAAATGTATGGTAAGGATTTGATTGAAAGTGCAATTTTATCTACAAAAATTATTAATTTATTGGGTAAAAAGAGTCCATCAGGATTTGCATATGAACTTTTTCTAGATGAAAAGGGTGAGAAAATTTCAAAATCGAAAGGCAATGGAATAACTATTGATCAATGGTTGAAGTATGCTTCACCAGAAAGTTTATCTTTATATATGTATCAAAATCCAAAAAGAGCAAAAAAACTTTATAAAGAAATAGTTCCAAAAGCAGTAGACGAATATTTAGACAACATTGAAAAATCTAAAAAGCAGACTGAGCAACAATTAGTAATGAATCCAGTGTGGCATGTTCACAATGGAAGTGTTCCAAAAGAAGATATGATTATGAGTTTTTCAATGTTATTGAATTTAGTAGAAACAAGTAATGCAGATAGTAAAGATTTGCTATGGAAATTTGTAAAGAAATACAAATCTAATATTCAAGAAACTAATTTTCCTATTTTTGATGGATTAGTAAGCTACGCAATTAGATATTTTAATGATGTAATTAAGTCTCAAAAAAAATACAAAACACCTTCTGAAAGTGAAAAAAAAGCTCTTGAAGCTTTAATTAAAACTTTAGAAAAATGCAATGATCAAATGCCACCAGAGGAAATTCAAACTTTGATTTATTCAACAGGAAAAGAAAATGGTTATGCTGAAAATTTAAGGGATTGGTTTAAACTTATTTACGAAGTGGTTTTTGGTGATGAAAATGGACCAAGAATGGGATTTTTTATAAGTTTTTTTGGTGTTAATGAAACAAAAGACCTTATAATGAGTAAACTCAAATAATGTATTCAAATTTAAGATCTTTAATTTTCAAATTAGATCCAGAAAAAGCCCATACTTTAGCAATTCAATCTTTAAAATTTAATTTAGTTTCAAACGTATTTGATGAAAATAAAAATGATACGATTTTTAAAACACAACTATTTGGCAAAGATTTAAGCAATCCAATAGGAATAGCAGCTGGTTTTGACAAAAATGCAGAAGTTTACAATCCTTTATTTAAATTAGGATTTGGTTTTGTTGAAGTTGGAACTGTTACTCCTTTAAAACAATATGGCAATGAAAAGCCAAGAGTATTTAGATTAGTTGAAGATCAAGCATTAATAAATAGATTGGGATTCAACAATCAAGGATCTGAAATTATTTTAAATAGAATAAAATCAAATAAAAAAATCGGAATACTTGGAGTAAATGTTGGACCAAATAAAGACTCTGATAATAGATTGAATGATTATTTAATTGGATTAGAAAAATTTTACGAAGTTGCTGATTATATTACAATTAATATTTCTTCTCCAAATACTGAAAATTTAAGAAATTTTCATGATGAAAATAAATTAAAAGAATTATTAAAATCAATTAAAGATAAGAAAAATGAACTGAAAACTAATATTCCAATCGTAGTCAAAATTTCTCCAGACATTGATTTAGAGCAAATCGAATTAATATCAGAGATCCTTATAGAAAATGAAATATCTGCGATAATTATTTCAAATACATCAGAAAGCACTAGAGATGATTTAAAAAATATTCAACGACATCAAAAAGGAGGCTTGTCAGGAAAGCCAATTGAAAAAAAATCAAATTTACTTATTAATCAATTCTTTAAATTACTAAATGGTAGAATTAAAATAATTGGGGTGGGAGGTATTGATTCAGGAAAATCTGCCCATGATAAATTTTTGTCTGGGGCAGATTATATTCAGCTATATACTGGGATGGTATTTCAAGGACCTAACATTGCCTCAAACATTAAAAAAGAGCTAAAAGAATTACTTCTTCGAGATGGAGTGAAAAATATTTCAGAAATCGTTGGAAATAAAACTCTTTCTTAATTTTAATAAACTTGACGCCTTTAATATCTCACCTTATATAGGCAGTGAAATTATGTCAAAAAAATGCGAACTAACTGGTAAAATTCCTATGAAAGGTCATAACGTTAGTCATGCTAACAATAAGACTAAAAGAAGATTTTTACCTAATTTAAAAAAAGTAAAATTTACAAGTGAACTTGCTGGAAGAAGTTTGAAACTAACAGTTAGTAATTCAGGAGTGAGATCAGTTGATAAAAAAGGAAGTTTTGACGAGTTCTTAAAAACTGTAAAAAATAAAAATATATCTCCAAGATTAAAAAAACTTAAAAAAGTTATTTTATTAAAATCACCATATAAAAAAAAGCCAGTAGCTAAATCTGCTTAATGAATAAATTATTTATAAGCCTATCTTTAATGATGGGTATGGTTGTTTTATCCTCAAATTATCTTGTTCAGTTTCCAATAAATTATTACGGATTAAGTGAAATTCTTACTTATGGAGCTTTTAGTTATCCTGTAGCTTTTTTGATAACCGATTTAGCAAATAGATCTTATGGAAAAATAATTGCAAGAAAAATAGTTTATTTTGGTTTTTTTATAGGGATTATTTTTACTCTGTTTTTTTCAACAAACTTCGAAGATTTAATATCTATAAGAATTGCAATTGGATCAGGAATCGCTTTCCTTACAGCCCAATTACTTGATATTCAAATATTTGATCGTCTAAGAAAAAAACAGTGGTTTGTTGCTCCGCTAACTTCATCATTAATTGGTTCAACTGTTGATACCTTTTTATTTTTCTCAATATCATTTTATGGAACAGGAGTCCCTTGGGTAACTTTATCTCTAGGTGATTTAGGAGTTAAAATACTAGTAGCACTAATAATGTTAATACCATTTAGAATGTTATTAAAAATATTTAAACCAATTAAAGCTTAATACAAAAATTTATAAGATAAAATTTTATAAGCTAATTTAGCAACAAGAAAATTATAGGAATTAAATCCTTTAATTGGAGAAAGTTCATTAATGTCAGCTCCAACTATATTTGAATTTTTTGCAGCAATTTTAATTATCTCTAATGTCTCGTCCCACAACAATCCACCTGGTTCAGGTGTACCAGTTGCTGGCATAATACTTGAATCTAATCCGTCTACATCAAACGTTAAGTAAACAGTCTTATTTTTTATTAATTTTTTAAATTTATTTAAATTCCATTTTTTTTTATCTTTTGCCCAAAAGATATCTATTCTATTTGAATTTTTTTTCAAAAATGGAATTTCACTCTCTGATATATTTCTAATTCCAAAAGAAATTAAAGATACATTTTTATAATCTAAACATCTTCTTATTGCCGATGCATGTGAAAATTTTTCACCATTATAACTTTCACGTAAATCTGCGTGCGCGTCAAAATGTAAAAGACAAATATTTTTATATTTTTTTGTAAAAGGAACAATGCATCCTGGTGTAATTGAATGTTCACCACCAAAAGTCATTGGAAATAGTTTTTTATCTAAAATTTCCCCATTTATTTTAGAAATTTTATTTAATGCTACTTTGATATTTTTATCAATTTTGAATGGTTTTAATGTCTTTATACCTATTTTTTTGTAAGGTTCACAATTTAGTTCCTCATCATAAAGTTCAACTTGGTGAGAAGCTTTAATAATTTCTTTTGGTCCATTTTTTGTTCCACCGCCATAACTAACTGTTTTTTCAAGTCCAAATGGAACGACTACTACTTTTTCTTTGAAGTTGAATGTATTATCAATTCCCAAGAAACCATGTTTGTTTGATAAATATTTCAATTTTATATAAATATTTTTGAGAAGTTTTTTCGTTCTCTATTTTTCCACTCACCTTTATGGTAAGCATCGCTAGCTATTAATGGTAGTACACTTGTTGCTTCAGCAAATACCATTTGTTCTTTGGTAATATCCACCTTACCCCAAGAACTTGCTTCCTTTAATGTAGAACTACTGCACGCACCATCTCTACTATCAGCAACTGTAATTTGTACGGCATATTTGTGCATATCTACATTTTTGCCAAGAAGCTCCGCACAAATAACGGTGTCTTGAATAAAATTTTTAGGAACTCCTCCACCAATCATAAATAAACCAGAACCTTTTGATTTAATTTTAATTTCTGTAAGTTCTCTAAATTCTCTAACAGAGTCTATAGTCATATGTTTTTTAGGATTTTTTTCTTGATGCATTACAAGACCAAAGCCTGCACTTGAGTCTGTGAAAGCAGGACAAAATATAGGAACATTATTATCGTAGGCTGTTTCAATTAAAGAGTCTTTCTTTTTTGAATTTTTTTTTAAATATTTCCCCATTTCAAAAATAAATTCTCTTGATGTATAACTTCTTGGTTCTAAAGTATCCGCTATCTCGCAAATAATTTTATCACACATTTGAAGCTCTTCTTCATCAATATAAGTGTCGTAAATTCTATCTATATAATTATCTCTTAATTCAGTATCATCTTGAAATTGAGATCCCTGATAATGTCTAAATCCAAGTGCTTCAAAAAAATCCATATCCACAATTGATGCTCCTGTTGCTACAATTGCATCAACCATGTTGTATTTAACAAGATCTTTATAAATATTCATACACCCTGCTGCAGATGTTGATCCTGCTAAAGTAAGAAAGATTGTGCATTCCTTATCTTTAAGCATTTCATTGTAAATGTTTGCTGCATTTGCAGTTTCTCTAGATACAAATGACATTTTTT
>QCHC01000003.1:0-5000 GCA_003279765.1 Pelagibacteraceae bacterium AG-390-M19
ATTTCTTCTTTTAATATTTCTCCAAACTTATCAGTTCCGACAGCTTCTTTCATTTTTTTTATTACTGATATCAATTCAGTCATTCCCTTCATCTCCAATGAAGCTGATTGATCTGATCCATACATACTTCTATCTAAAGTAATGTGACGTTCAAGTGAAGAAATATCCATCATACTGGCAGCGTATGAAACCGCTAATCCAGTTTCATGTCCACTATAACCGACATTACATTTATATTTTTTTTTTAATGTGTTAATTGTTTCTAGATTTGCATCTTGATGTCTCATTGGATAAGTAGAAAAACAATGCATTAACTCGAAATCTGTACCATATTTTTTGAAAATTTCCACTGCAGAAGTAATATCTTTCTCCTCACTCATGCCGGTTGAGATAAATGTATATTTTTTTCTTTTAGCTACTTCCTCTAAAAATTTTAAGTCAACAATCATTGCAGATGCAATTTTATGATATTTTAAATTAAACTTATCTAAAAACAAAAGACTATCAATGTCCCATGCAGATGCAAACCATTCCATATTTATACTTTTACAATACTCATCAATTTCCTTGTATTGATCATGATCAAACTCCAAGCCTTCTTTTTGGTGACGCTGGGTGTTCCCCCAAGGACTTTCTCTTGGTTGATCTAATAGCTCTTTTGAATAAACATTTTCAATAGTTCTTTTTTGAAATTTAACAGCATTAA
Organism: Pelagibacteraceae bacterium AG-390-M19; assembly: GCA_003279765.1. Taxonomy (GTDB): domain Bacteria; phylum Pseudomonadota; class Alphaproteobacteria; order Pelagibacterales; family Pelagibacteraceae; genus Pelagibacter. The sequence goes on from QCHC01000003.1 coordinate 707, forward strand.
ATCCACAAATTTTCGCTCTATGAATTAATTCTTTGGCTATATCCATATCTCCATTATGGTTAATTCCTATTTCAGCTATAAAAAATATATTTTGCATATTTTAATATATTAAAAACCTTGTTGCCAAAAAAAAGGCAAAGTCCACTGACCTTTTTTTGGATATGTACACTCTTTACATATTTCTGGCAAGGCATCTTTATTGTTGTTAATAAGATTTTTTCTTAGTTCATTAAAATTTTGATTGTTCCATATTTGTTGTATTGTAGAGTTCTTGATGTCTCCAAAAATTTCTTTTCCATTTACATCCAAACAGCATATTCTAATACTTCCATCAAGCTGAATAAAACACTGGCTAAAAGGGAAATAACAAATTGATGAAAACGGATTGTCGTCATTGCTGTGAATAAGATTTTCATCTATCTGACCACCCCAATTATGCATAAAAGTAGTTAATACCTTATCAGACTTATTTTTCCAAAATGTATAAAAATCTTGTTCCTCATGTTTGTTTGTTTCGTTTACTAACATTCTTGGAAAAACCCATGGGTAGATTGATAAATTTTTTTTCCTTTTTTCTAAAAGTAATAAAGTATTTTGATAAGCTTTTTTTGTATTCACTCCTATTCTATTATTTTGGTGAGTTGTTTCTGAAACACCATCAAGAGATGCAATAACATACTTTAAAGTTCCATCTAATTTATTTTCAAATATTTTATTAATAAGTTTTTCATTAAAAAATTCCATATTGCTTGATAGGTAAATATTCTTAATTTTTTTTTCTTTAGCATAAATAAGGAATCTAATTAGCTCTTTATGTAAAGATGGTTCTCCATCCATAAATAAAGCGATACTTTTAACGTATTTTTTATTAATGCTAATTTCATCAATAATTTTTTTATATATATCAAAATGCATATACCCTTTTGTTCTAGTGTGCTCAGGTTGTGGACAAAACCAACATTTGGCGTTGCATATATTTACTGTTTCAATTGAAAAAGCCTCAGGAAATTTTAATAATTTTTCAATTTTTCTTTTATGAAAATAATTAAAAATTTTTTTTGGAATAATTTTTTTAACATTAAATTTTATTTTTTTAAATGAATGCCAACGGTAAAGAACTTCAAACAAGATGTGTCTTATTGACATAAAAAAAGTTAAAAATTTGTAAGCTATTACTCTATTAATAAAATATATTTTTTGCATAAAACCTAATGTAGTTATTGGTTTTTTATAATATCTCCAAATTTGGATGACTTTCAAGTAATTCAGAATTTTCTATATTTGGAAGTTTAGCAGGATCTATATTAACACCAGTTTTTCTGACCTCAATTTCTATATCTTTACTTTTTAAAGCTTCTTTTGCAATAAAACCAGTCAGTCTATTCAATGCATTTTCAAACTTGCAATCAGATAATTGAAATTCTTTTTGATTTTTTTGCATTTGAATTAAAAAATCTCCTTCTTCTTTAGAAATCTCTATAGTATTACCCCATCTGATATTCAGTAAATAGAAGTTTTCTACTTCCTCAAATCTAAATCTTATTGATTTTGGAACATAAAGTTTTGCACCAGTCTCGATTTTACTTTGAATGTGAGTGTCTTTCTCTAACTTATAAGGTTTCACTATAAACTCTTTTCCTGGCATCAAAGGATCTTTTTGATCCATTCTGCCTGTAGCAGCCATACCGTGCATTCTGCATCCTGACTGACAAACATCAATATAATGACAGCCTTTACATCCTTCATACAAATAACTTTCATTTCTCCAAGAGATTGTTTTTGCATAAGCTTCCTTCAATCCTATCTCATAAACATTTCCATATTCTTTATCTTCCATTACACATCCATGTGTTTGACCATTAGAATTAATACTAAATCTGTGACCTGATTGAGTAGGGCAGCCTCTTCCAACAAAATCTTTATATTTTTCTAAGTCGCCCAACATACAAAGAGGATAATTAATTAAAGTTCCAACTTTCATTCCTGTATCTTTCTTTAATCTTAATAGTTCATCTAGACTAAATTTTGACTCCTGAATTGTTGTGTGATGTTCTTTGTTCTTATCACTCCTATCATATGCAGGAGGAATTACTCTGTGCGCAAAAAATTGCGAAACTCCCAATGAATGAAGAAATTTTCCTGAATCATAAATAGTATTTTTATTATGTTGGGTTACAATAGTATTTGCACTAACTCTTACTCCACTTTTAACTGTCGCTTTTATTCCATCTATAATTTTCTGAAACGATCCTTTATATGTTGTTATAAAATCTGTTTCTTTTTTAAAAAATGAGAACCAAGAAGTCAAAACGTGGTCTAGACCAAGAGATTTAAGTTTTGACATTTTTTCCTCAGTAGCAAGCATTAAATTACTATTTAAACTAGTAGAAATATTATTTTTATGCAGCTTATCAATTGCGTAACAAGTTAAATCATATCTAGCTAAAGGTTCTCCACCAGAGATAATTACATGAAAAACTTTGTTTTTAATAAATTCGTCTAATAAAAAATCAAATTTTTTTTCATCTACATTAAATTTTCCGGCACTTGTATCTCTCCAAGGATTGTAGCAATGTCTGCATTTAACATTGCATGCCTCTGTAACCTCTAAATTAATTACTGTTGGAGCTGAATAAACTTTTTTTTTGTATTTTGTGACTTTAGATTTTGGAAGATAAGTTTTTTCATCAGGATAGTTATTTAATTGATGAGATTTTTCTCTTTTTAAGTCAATTTCGCTAAATATTTCAGATTTTTTATTATTGCTCATAAAGTTGTATTGTATTTGTAAATTAGTACACTAAAATTTTTCAATAACAATGATAAATTTTGAATTAATTTGAATGCTTATTGGAAAAAAATTATTTTCAAATAAATTAAGTAACAATTAAAGTATTATGATATGAAAATAATCGAGTTTAAAAATTTAACTAATTTTCGTTTTTCTGTATACTTTAAACATTTTATACTCTGGATAAATGAACCAATAATTATAAGAATATTCAAAAATAAGATAAAATAAATTATTTAAAAATGAATTTAAATTTAAAAATAAAAAAATTATATAGTTCAAAAGAATACTTTGTAAAAATAAGAAGAAATTTCAAAACAAAAGTAAATTATTGGCCAAAGGTTAAAAAAGATCCTGATGGAAAAACGAGATTTAGATTTTCAAAAAAAGAGAGGCTGAATTTTAAAAAAAATAATTTAAGTATTATAAAGAAGATTAATAAACTAAAAGGCTCGTCTGTTTTAGATGTTGGGTGTGGTAATGGAAATATGTTGTCATATTTATCAAAAAAATTTAAAAAATTTGGCATAGAGATAGATAAAAAAGCAATTGAAAACTCTAAAAAATATGGCGTAATTTTTAAAAAAGATCTTAACAAAAAAATTATTTTACCAGAAAAATATGATATAATAATAATTTATCACGTCATTGAACATATAGAAGAGCCAGTAATTTTTTTTAAAAATATTTTAAAATATTTGAAAAAAGGCGGATATCTTGTGTTAGGAACTCCAGACTTTGACTGTGCTATGGCAAGAAGATATGGCAATAAATTTAGAATGTTACATGACAAAACACATATTAGTTTATTTACTTATGAGTCTCTTTGTAGATTATTTAGGTTTATGAAGTTAAAAATTGTTGAAGTAGACTTTCCATATTTTGAAACAACTTATTTTAACAAACAGGAGATTAATAAGTTGTTTAGTAAGAATAAAACTCTGGCCTCACCACCATTTTATGGGAATGTAGTCAATTTTATATTGAAAAAATAAAAATTTCCTCTTTACATAAAATTTTTAAATTAGTCTAAAGAGATAATTTTAATTTTTTAGAGATTAAATATTTTTTTAATTATTTTTAAATCGTCTAAATCATCTATCTCAAAACTAAATTTTTTATCTATTTCGTAAGTGCCAATTCTTTTAAAAAGTCTATTTTTAAACTTTAAGAATTTACTTGCTTTAAATATATAAAAAGATCCGTTCTCATTGAATGTTTTATTAAAAAATTGTCTTCTTTTATAAAAATTATGTATTTTTATTTTTAATTTATCTGAATTTTTTATTTTTACCCACATATTTGGTGGATTAATCTCACTTACAGACATTAGGCTATCGAATTTTTTTTTTTGGAAATATTTTATAGCTCTATCAAATATATTTTTTGGTCTTTTTGGCGAGGTAACTTGGGGTGCTACGACTATTTCAAAATTTATATCATTTTTTTTTAAATACTTTATTGCATGGATCCAACTACTTTCAGAGCTTGTATTATCTCTTG
>QCHC01000003.1:10000-47703 GCA_003279765.1 Pelagibacteraceae bacterium AG-390-M19
TGCGGTCGTACTCCCCAGGCGGTGTGTTTATCGCTTTCGCTGCGACACTGAAAATAAATTTCCAACGTCTAACACACATCGTTTACGGCATGGACTACGAGGGTATCTAATCCTCTTCGCTACCCATGCTTTCGTTCCTCAGTGTCAGTAATGATCCAGAAAGCTGCCTTCGCAATTGGTATTCTTTCTAATATCTACGAATTTCACCTCTACACTAGAAATTCTGCTTTCCTCTATCATACTCTAGCTGAAAAGTTTTAATGGCAGTTCCAGAGTTAAGCTCTGGGATTTCACCACTAACTTTTTCAACCACCTACGAACTCTTTAAGCCCAGTAATTCCGAACTACGCTAGGTCCCTTCGTATTACCGCGGCTGCTGGCACGAAGTTAGCCGGACCTTCTTATTCGGGTACAGTCATTTTCTTCCCCGACGAAAGAGCTTTACAACCCAAAGGCCTTCTTCACTCACGCGGCATCGCTGCATCAGAGTTTCCTCCATTGTGCAAGATTCCCCACTGCTGCCTCCCGTAGGAGTTTGGGCCGTGTCTCAGTCCCAATGTGGCTGATCATCCTCTCAAATCAGCTATTGATCACAGTCTTGGTAGGCCATTACCCCACCAACAAACTAATCAAGTGCAGGCTCATCCAATGGTGCATAAAGCTTTCTCCGTAAAGACTTATCCGGTATTAGCACAAGTTTCCTCGTGTTATTCCAGGCCAAAGGGTAGATACCTACATGTTACTCACCCGTCTGCCACTAAGTATTGCTACTTCGTTCGACTTGCATGTGTTAGGCGTGCCGCCAGCGTACGTTCTGAGCCATGATCAAACTCTCAAGTTTAAAAACGGCGCACACTAGCTTCCATATAAATTCTAAGAATAAAATTTATATGTGATTGAAGTGTGTACGACAAATTTTTGGTAACCTTAACCGTCCACACTTCTCTTCTTAAATTTTAACTTTTTAAATAGCTAATTGAGCAAAAAGGCTCAATAATCCTCATTAATTTATTGTCTTAACAATAGTTTTATTGAGAAAGTTCAGTGCTTATAGGCTAAAAATAATGGAAATCAAGCATTTAAGAATAAATTTTTAAATAAAAAGACCGCATATTAAGGGCTTTTTTTTGATTTTTAACACTGTCTAAACTAATAATTGAGATCTCTTATAAATAAAATGTTTAAAATTATAAAAGCTAAAATTAAAAAAAATTTTGAAATTTTTAGCTTAATTTTATTAATTTTCATCACCACAATTTCTACAAATTATTTTAATTCTAAAAAAAAAGAAAGCTTAAAAGTTTATGATAATTTTATTGATAACATTTACTTTAAAAAAACGCTAACTCACATAGTTGAAAATCTTGAACCAAAATATAAAAAAATCAAACATAAAATCAAAGCTGGTGAAACCTTTGATAAAATTTTAGAAGATTACCTTGTAGAAAAAAAAGAAGTAAATAAAATTAAAAATGCTTTAAAAAAAAAAGTTAATCTTAATAAGTTAAATACTAAACAAATCATTGAATTTAGTTTGGATAAAACAAATAATCAAATTAATGAATTCTCTTTTCAAATATCAAATAAACAAAAAATATTTTTAGTAAGAGATAATTCTAAAAATACTTTTAATGATGAAATTATATCAATTAAATTAAATAAAAAAATTGTTTATAAAGAAAACTTAATTTTACAAAGTCTTTATATGGCTGCAACAGATGAAAATATACCGGCAAATATAATAATTGAATTTGCTAGAATATATGGATTTCAAGTAGACTTTCAGAGGGATATAAGAAAAAAAGATAAGTTTCAAATAATGTATGAAATTTTTCTTAACGATAAAAATAAAATTATTGAAACAGGAGAAATACTTTTTGCTAATTTAAAATTAAGTGGACAAGATAATGGACTTTATTTTTTTGATAAAGAAGGCAGCGAAGGACATTATGATAAAAATGGCAAGAGTGTTAAAAAAGCTTTAATGAAAACTCCTATTAATGGAGCAAGACTTTCATCTTCTTTTGGCATGAGAAAACATCCTATAGATGGATACAATAAAATGCATAGAGGTACTGATTTTGCAGCACCAACAGGAACGCCTATAATGGCATCTGGTGATGGTGTTGTAAAAAAAGCTGGATGGTGTGGTGGAGGTGGAAACTGTGTAAAAATAAGACATAACTCAACCTATCAAACAGTATATGCTCACATGTCAAAATTTGCTCGTGGCATTAAAGCAGGAGTAAGAGTAAAACAGGGTCAAACAATAGGTTATGTTGGTTCCACAGGTAAGTCTACTGGACCTCATTTGCATTACGAAGTTATTGTAAATGGAAAAAAAGTTAATTCTCAAAAACTAAAACTTCCTTCAGGTAAAATATTAAAAGGTAAAGAGAGAAAATTATTTGAAACAAAAAAAATTAAATTAGATGTTCTTAAATCTGAAAAGATAATAGGTTTAAATTAATTAGCCTCTGCTACTGTTTCAGTTTTAGGATCTAAATTGGAATTGTCTTCTAAATTTTTTTCAGAAACATCAACATTTTTTGAAAGTCCATTTGTTTCTCTTCCGTTTACATCAGATTTATCTTCTAAATTTCTCTCTCTTTTGAAGCTTTCTCTTTCATTTAGTATCCTCGTAAAATGATCAGCATGCTGAAGATAATTTTCAGAGAGAATTTTATCACCATTTGATAAAGCCTCTCTAGCTAAATCATTATACTTATCGATCAATTTTGGTGCATTATGATTGTTTCTACCTGGAGACTTTCTTTTAAAATTATCACCATTAGAAAAATTTGAACTAAATTTCTGTCTGTCGCCATTAGGTTTAAAATTTCTATCGTTTCTTCTAAAATTATTTCTTCTATTGTTGTTATTGCTATTATTCCTAAATGTTACCATGATTTAAATAATTATATTTTTGTGCAAATTATGCATCGATCATTATCAGCAAGATCTTTTTGAGCACTATTTATATAAAAACCCTCTTTATTTAATAAATTAATTACTTTATTTTTTTGATCAAAACCAATCTCTAAAATAAATTTACCATTTTTTTTAATCAGCTCAGATGACTTTTTAATTACTTTTCTGATTTCTGATAAGCCATCTAATCCACCATCTAGCGCGATTTTTGGTTCAAACTTAGCAACCCCTTTGTCCAAATATTTTAAAAAATGTTTTTTAATATAAGGAGGATTAGAAACAATCAAATCATATTTGCCCAAAGTAAATTTGTCAACATTAGATTTATATAATTTTAATCTAGTATGAACCTTTAAATTACTTGCATTCATATTAGCTATTTTTAGACAATTTTTACTTACATCTATTCCTGTTCCATAAAAATCTCTTCTCTCACTCAATATTGATAACAGTATACATCCAGATCCTATACCAATATCTAAAATACTAAGTTTATTTTTGTTTTTTGTCATATTTAAAATATTTTCAACAATTAGCTCCGTATCGGGACGAGGTATTAATGTATCTTCTGTTACAAAAAATTCTGAATTCCAAAATAACTTTTTATTAGTTAAATACGATACCGGCTTACCTTTAGACCTTTCATTAATAAGTTTTTGAAACAAATTTAAATTTTTATCATCTATTTTATTTTGTGCATTTAGTAATAAATACTTTTTATCTTTATTAATTACTTTTGACATTAAAATTTCGGAGTCTAAATAGGGATTTAAATAGGATTTATTTTTTAAAATTTGAGCACCTTGATTTATTGCTAATTGAATATTCATTTATTTTAAATTACTTAAACTTTCTTCTTGTGCTTGTAATGTAAGTGACTCGATCATTTCATCAAAAGCTTCCCCTTCAAGAAATTCCTCTAATTTATGTAACGTTAAATTTATTCTGTGATCTGTAACTCTTCCTTGTGGAAAATTATAAGTTCTAATTCTCTCCGATCGATCTCCTGTGCCAATTTTAGTTTTTCTATCTTGTGATCTCTCTTGATCAATTCTTGATCTTTCAAGTTCATATAATCTTGCTCTTAAAATTTTCATTCCTTTTGCTTTGTTTTTATGTTGTGATTTTTCATCTTGCTGAGAAACTGATAATCCTGTGGGTATATGAGTAATTCTAACAGCGCTATCTGTTGTGTTAACTGATTGTCCGCCAGGACCACCTGCTCTAAAAACATCTATTCTTAAATCAGAATCATTTATTTTTAAATCTACCTCCTCAGCTTCAGGTAATACAGCAACAGTAGCTGCTGATGTATGTACTCTTCCTTGTGTTTCAGTATCTGGAACTCTTTGAACTCTATGCACGCCACTCTCATATTTTAAAGTTGAATATATATTTGTACCTTTGATAGACGCTATCACTTCTTTTAAACCTCCAGCATCACTTCTTGAAATAGAAATAAGTTCCAACGACCACTTTTTTTTATGACTTACTTTTTCATACATTTTGAAAAGGTCGGAAGCAAATAGACTTGCCTCTAAACCTCCGGTCCCAGCTCTTATTTCAATTATTGCATTTTTTTTATCAGCTTCATCTTTTGGTAATAGAAATAATTTTAATTTTTTTTCGTTAATTTCATGTTGAGATTTTAAATCAACTAGTTCCAACTCAGCCATATTTTTTAATTCTTTATCTGATGTATTGTCTTCTAATATTTTTTCCAATTCCTGTTTTTCATTTTCAAATGATAAATATTTTTTCGCATTTAAAATTATTTCATTAACATCAGAATATTCTTTTGATTTTTCAGCAAATAATTTATTATCTAAATTCCCTGAAGATAGATCTTTTTCTAAAGTAGAATGTTTTATAATTAATTCTTCAATAGTTTTTTTTGGTATCATTATTAGTTTTCTAATTCAGAGGCCTTTTTTTCAACTTCTGCTACAACTTTATTAACTATATCGTTAGTTAATACTTTTTCACTTTGTACCCCAGATAGATAAAGCATATTATTACCTTTTCCTCCTCCTGTTATTCCAATATCAGTTAAAGCAGCCTCACCGGGACCATTCACAACACAGCCAATTATAGATAGGGTAATTGGGGTTTTTATATGAGATAATTTTTCTTCCAAAATTTTAACTGTATCAATTACTTGAAATGCTTGTCTTGCACAGGATGGACAAGAAATTATTTTAACTCCTCTATTTCGTAATCCTAAAGATTTAAGTATTTCATTTCCAATCTTAACCTCTTTTACAGGGTCATCTGACAAAGAAACTCTTAATGTATCACCTATACCATCTAATAATAATGAACCTAGTCCTATTGAGGACTTAACACTTCCTGACACAAAGCTTCCAGCCTCAGTTATTCCAAGATGAAGAGGATATTCGGTAGCATCTGAAAGCTGTCTGTAAGCTGCAATTGACAGAAATACATCAGAAGATTTTACGCTAATTTTGAAATTAAAAAAATCTTGATCCTCTAATATTTTTATATTTCTTTTTGCGCTATCCACTAATGCCTCAGGACATGGCTCTTTATACTTTTCTAGAATATCTTTTTCTAGTGATCCCGCATTAACTCCTATACGAATTGAGCATTCATTATTTTTTGCTGCACTTAAGACTTCATGAATTTTGTTTTTATCACCGATATTTCCAGGATTTATTCTTAAACACTTGGCTCCATTTTCTGCAGCCTCTATGGCTCTTTTATAATGAAAATGAATGTCTGCAATCACAGGTATTTGAACATTTCTTGTAATTTCTTTTAAAGCTTTTGTAGATTCTTCATCCGGACAGGAAACTCTAACCAGGTCAGCACCCTCTTCATGAATTTTATTTATTTGTTCTATAGTAGCTGAAATATCTGTAGTTAAAGTATTTGTCATTGATTGAACTGATATTGGGTTGTTACCACCAACTTTAACGCCACCAACGTTTATTACTTTAGTTTTTTTTCGATTTATATTTCTAAATGGTCTTAAATTCATAAGTTTAATCTAGTTTAAATTCTTTATGAAGGGCAGCTATTGCTTTTCTTACATTTTTTGATGAGACTAATACTGAAATTTTTATTTCAGATGTTGATATAACTAGAATGTTTATTTTTTTTGAAGCTAAAGCTTGAAACATCCTGTAAGTAATTCCAGGTGTAGTGATCATCCCAACCCCAATTATAGAAACTTTGGAAAGATTTTTATCAAAAGAAAGTTTTTTATATGATATCAATTTATTTTGCTTAACTAATCTTTCAGTTTTTTTCAAATCATCTGACTTTATTGTGAAAGTTAAGTCAGTATCTTTTCCATTTTGAGAAATATTTTGTACAACCATATCAACGTTAATTAAATTTCTTGATAGTGGTCTAAAAACTGATGCAGCAATACCAGGTCTATCTTTAACTCCTACAATTGTGATCTTAGCATCATTTTTGGTTGAAGATATCCCTGTAATTATTTGGTCACTAAATACTTTTTTAGAACCTGTTATTAATGTACCTGGTTTATTAACAAATGAAGACTTAACTTTAATATCAATGTTATTTAATTTTGCATCTTGAACCGATGTTGGTTGCATCACTTTTGATCCTAGAGATGCCATTTCCAACATTTCATCGTAAAATATTTTTTTAATTTTCTTTGCTTTTTTATGTTGTCTTGGATCAGTTGTATAAACACCATCAACATCTGTATAAATAATACATTCATCAGCTTTAATAAATTTTGCTAACATTATAGCGGTAGCATCAGAACCACTTCTTCCTATTGTGGTAATTCTATTTTCATTATTAATTCCCTGAAAACCAGTAATGATTGGTATCCCTCCTTGTTTCACGTAATTTTTTAATTCTTTTGTAATTATCTTGCTTATTCTTGCACCAGAATAAGGTCCATCAGTAATTATTGGTAATTGCCAAGAAACCCAGGACCTAGACTTAAAACCATCATGACTAAGTCTTCCAGCAATTAAAGCACATGAGACTTGTTCTCCAGTAGATACAAGTGCATCATATTCAGAACTGCTAAAATTATTACTAATTTGCTTTGATTTTTTTACAAGCTCATTGGTGACTCCACTCATTGCAGATGAAATTACCAAAACTCTATTTTTTTTCTTTTTATAAGCAGCTATTATTTTACATACTTTTTTTATCCTATCTATACTACCAACGGAAGTTCCACCAAATTTAAGTACAACAGTTTTCATGATCAGTTGAATTAATATTATTTAATTATAAATTGATAAAATACATCTTAATTGTTATGTCAACTAATTATACATTATGAACAGTATTAATAAAAAAGAAATAGAAAAATTTTCAAATATGGCTGCTGAATGGTGGGATCCAGAAGGAAAATTTAAACCTCTTCATAAATTTAACCCAATAAGAATAAAATATATAAAAGAAAATATAATTAAGGAATTTCAACTTAAAAATAAAAAATATCCTCTTTCTTCAATAAATGTACTTGATATTGGTTGTGGGGGCGGATTATTATCTGAGCCAATGTGCAGATTAGGCGCTAATGTTACAGCAATTGATGCTTCAAATAGAAATATTGCTGTAGCAAGCTTACATGCAAAAAAAAATAATCTTAAAATTAACTATGTATGTTCATCACCTGAAAAGCTAAAAACAACAAAAAAATTTGATGTAATATTAAATATGGAGATTGTTGAGCATGTTGAAGATGTAGATTTTTTTTTAAAATCATGTGCCAATCTTTTAAAGAAAAATGGATTAATGTTTGTTGCAACTATAAATAAAACTTTAAAATCTTATGTATTCGCTATTGTTGGTGCTGAATATGTTTTGAGATGGCTTCCGATTGGAACTCATGAATGGGAAAAGTTTATTAAACCTGAGGAATTAAAAAGTATACTAGCTAAAAACAATCTTAACCTAAAAAAAATAGATGGAATGAAATTTAACATTCTAAAGGATGAATGGAACGTTTCTAAAGACTTATCAGTAAATTATATTGCTAAATTTAAGAAAAACTAATTTTCTTTTTCATCAACCCAGGGAATTAATTGTGTATCTATACCCTCTTCTTTAAGCTCTTTAATGTCTTTATGAGAGGCATTACCATAAATCCCCTTCGTAGGTTTCTTGGTATTGTAGTGAATAGATCTAGCTTCATATGCAAAATTATCCCCAACGTACTTGAAATTATCTTTTATAAACTTTTGGTAATTTTTAATTGTTTTCTTAATTTTTTTGTACTTCTGAGCGTCAAATTTTTCTTCATTTTTAGCTTTTCCACTTATTAACTGAGGAGCCATTAATGTTTTGTCAACTTTTTCAGAATTACAATTGTGACAGATTAAAAGTTTTTTCTTTTTTAATTTTTCATATTCTGATGAAGAAGAAAACCAACTATCAAACTTTAACTCACAGTCATTACACAAGAGCTTGTATTTTATCATAGTGTAGAATTAATTATCAAAATTTATATTTCAATATGTTCAACTTCTGTAATCAGCGTTAATTTCAACATAATTTTTTGTAAAATCCATAGTAAAAGCTGTAAAGCTTCTATTTCCAGTAAACAAATCTACATTTATATCAATATTTTCACCTTTCATATATTCTGCGACTAATTTTTCATCGTAGTTCTTATGTAATTTTCCATACTGAATAATTTGATAATTTCCAAATCTCAAATCTAATTTATTTAAATTTATTTTTGGCCCCGCTTTTCCTATTGCCATTACTATTCGTCCCCAATTAGGATCTTCACCTGCAATAGCTGTTTTGACTAAAGCTGAATTTGCTATTGAAAAGGCAATTGTCTTTGCATCTTGTTCACTTTTACTTTTGTTAATATTTATAGTGACAAATTTTGATGCTCCTTCTCCATCAGAAACTACTCTCTTAGCTAAATTTAACAAAACATTATTTAATGCTTTGTCGAATTTTTTTAGTTTTAAATCATTAATACTTTTTATATTTGAATTGTTTGCTTTATTTGTTGCAAAAATACTAACCATGTCATTTGTACTAGTGTCTCCATCACATGAAATAGCATTAAAAGTATTTGTAATATTTTTTTTTAATAATTTACTTAAAACATCATTAGATAAGTTCGCATCTGTAAATATATAAGCTAAAGTAGTACCCATGTTAGGAAATATCATACCAGAACCTTTGGCGACTCCATAAATTTTTACCTCTTTATCTCCAATTTTACATTGGTCCATTGCAAGTTTTGGTTTTGTGTCAGTGGTCATTATTCCTAAGGCTGCTTTCATCCAAAGGAATTTATTTTGGGTATAATTGATTTTTTTAATTAAGTTTGGGATTTGTTCTATTATCTTTTCATATGGAAAGATTTCACCAATTGTACCTGTGCATCCAAAAAGAATTTCCTTTGAAGAAATTTTTTTTGGATAATCTTCATCTTCAATTTGTTTTTTTGATAATTTTTCTGAAGTTAAATCGGCAATTTTTGCTAGACTTTCGTAACCTTGTTTACCTGTGAAAGCATTTGCATTTCTCGTGTTTACAATAAGAGAATAAATTTTTTTTGCTTTTTGATTTAAATTCCATTTAATATTTTCTGAGACAATTTTTGACTGAGTATAAACAGATGCATGATTTGCACCATCTCTAAAGTAAAACATTACTAAATCATCTCTTTTGGTTTTATATAAATCTGCACTTAGAGCTGAAATAGATAAACCATCTATATGATCAAGGTCCTGGAAATCCATCATTCTGGTATTTTTTGATTTAGAGGTTAAAAAATTTGTTAAATTAATACCCATAATATTTAAAATAATTGTTTAATACATATATTAAACAATATAATTAAAGAATAAATCAAATAGTCATGTTTAACCCACTTAACTTAATTACAAAATTTATCAAATCTAGTAATCAAAAAGAACTAGATAGAATTGGAAAAATTGTAGAAAAAATAAATTCATATGAAGAACAATTCATAAAATTGGGCGACACAGATTTTCCAAAAAAAACAATTGAATTTAAAGATCAATTAAAAAATGGGAAAAGTTTAGATGAAATTCTACCTGAAGCATTTGCATTGGTAAGGGAAGCTGCAAAAAGAACAAGACAAGAAAGACACTTTGATGTTCAGCTAGTTGGGGGCGTAGTTCTTCATGAAGGTAAGATTGCTGAAATGAAAACAGGCGAAGGAAAAACGCTCACTATTGCTTTGGCAGCTTATTTAAATGCACTTTCTGAAAACGGAGTTCATATAGTAACTGTTAATGATTACTTGGCAAAAAGAGACTCCATGGAAATGGGTATAATATATAATTTTCTAGGTCTTGCTTCTGGATTTATTAATAATGACCAAAATGATCTGGAGAGAAAGAAAAATTACAATTGTGATATTACATATGCAACTAACAGTGAGTTAGGATTTGATTATCTGAGAGATAATATGAAATTTTCTCAAAATGAAATGGTTCAAAGGTCTCATGCATTTTCAATCGTGGATGAAATAGATTCTTGTTTAATAGATGAAGCAAGAACTCCACTTGTAATTTCTGGAGCTGCAGATGATAAAACTTCAGAATACCTGGCAATAAACAAACTTGTTAAAATTTTAAACAATAAAGATTTTGAGATTGATGAGAAAGAAAAAAGTATACTTTTAACAAATGAGGGAATTAATAATGTTGAAAAACTTTTTTCTAATGCTGGTATATTAAAAAATGATAATTTTTATGACCCAGAGAATCTTCATTTAGTTCACCATGTAAATCAAGCACTCCGTGCAAATCACTTATTTGAAAAAGGAAAAGATTACATAGTAAAAGATGGAGTTCTTAAAATTATAGATGAACTAACTGGTAGAATTTTAGAAGGAAGAAGATTTGGAGATGGACTTCATCAAGCTCTTGAAGCTAAAGAAAAAATTCAGATACAGGCTGAAAATCAAACTTTAGCATCTATTACCTATCAAAATTATTTTAAACTATATAAAAAAATATCAGGTTGTACTGGTACTGCTGTAACAGAATCTGAAGAATTTTTTGAAATATATAATCTTTCAGTAGTTGTAATTCCAACAAACAAAGAAATGATCAGAAAGGACTATAATGATTTGATCTTTAGAACTGAAAAAGAAAAAAATGATGCGATAATTAACAAGATCATTGAAAAACATGAAAATGGTCAACCAATTTTAGTTTTTACATCTAGTATCAACAAATCTGAAGTTTATTCTAAATTATTAAATGAAAAAAATATTAAACATGTAGTTTTAAATGCAAAGAACCATGAAAATGAAGCTGAAATTATTGCAAATGCTGGAAAAGAAAAATCTTTGATAATTACAACTAGTATTTCTGGTAGAGGTGTTGATATTCAGCTTGGTGGAAAAAAAGGATCAATTCCTGATGATCAATTAAAAATAGATAAAGAAAAAATTAAATCTCTTGGTGGCTTATTTGTAATTGGTACAGAAAGAATGGAGTCTAGAAGAGTAGACAATCAAGCAAGAGGAAGAGCTGGAAGACAAGGAGATCAAGGTAGTTCAGTATTTTATGTAAGTTTAGAAGATGATTTGATGAGAATTTTTGGCTCTGAATCTATGAATAATATGCTTGAAAAACTTGGTTTAAAAGACGGTGAAAGTATTGATCACCCTTGGATCAACAAAGCATTGGAAAGAGCTCAACAAAAAGTTGAAGCGAGAAATTTTGATATCAGAAAAACACTAATCAAATTTGACAATGTTTTAAATGACCAAAGACATGTTGTATTTTCTCAAAGAAAAAATGCAATGAATAGTGAAAATATTTTTGATTATTCTGACGAATTTTTAAAAGAAATATCAGAGGACTTGATAAAATTAAAAATTCAAAATTTATCTAATCCAAAAAGTAACGAATTTAACAATAAAGTTAGACAAATCGTTGGAAAAAGTTTTAATGATTCTGAACTTCAAAGTTTAATTTCTGCCAAGGATAATGAACTGAAAGATCAAATATCTTCAAAATTTAATGAAACACGTAATGAGAGAATTAAAGTTCTAAACGAACAGCATGCAAAAGAAATTGAAAAAAGAATATTTTTGCAAACAATTGATTTGAATTGGAAATCACATATACAATATTTAGAACAACTTAGACAAGTAATTGGATTAAGATCTTACGGTCAAAGAGATCCTTTGGTTGAATATAAAAAAGAAGCTTTTGATTTATTTTCAAATTTATTAGAAAAACTAAAATTAGACTATGTTACAATTTTAATGAATTTAAAAGTAATTACTGAGTCTAATGAAGGTATCTCAAATTCAAATAAAATTAAACCATCTAACAATCCTAAATGTTTGTTGCTAATTCAAAAAAATCAAAAAATTGCAAGGAACGAGAGATGTGAAGCGACTGGAAAAAAATTCAAAAATTGCTGTGGAGCTTAGTGATTTTTAAATTAATAAAAACATAGAAGCTATCAATAACAAACCTGCACCAATACCAAATAATAATTTTTTTGATTTAAAAATATAATCAAAATTATTTTTCTTAATACTCAAATTACTTAAATCCTCTGAATTATTCATAAAACCATCATTTCTTCCTATTTTTAAGAACTTATTTTTTCTTTCATTCATTATATCTTCTGATGTCATTTCTTTATATTGATTTAAGTTTTTAGAAATAGATTTTCTAATATTATCTATCATCAAGTCTCTATCCCTATGAGCACCACCTAAAGGTTCTGGAATTATTTCATCAATAACTTTTAATTTTAATAAATCTTTTGCGGAAAGCTTCATTGCTTTTGCTGCATCAAGCATTTTTTTTGGATCTCTCCATAATATAGTTGCACAGCCTTCGGGAGATATAACTGAATAAATGGCATTTTCTAACATGATAACTTTATTCGACGATGCTAATGCAATCGCGCCACCTGAACCACCTTCACCTATAATTATTGCAATAGTTGGCACCTTGAGTTCCATGCAACATTCAATTGATTTTGCTATTGCCTCAGCTTGACCTCTTTCCTCTGCACCAACACCAGGATAAGCACCTGGCGTATCTATAAAAGAGATAATTGGAATATTAAATTTATTAGCCAAATTCATTAATCGAATAGTTTTTCTGTAACCCTCGGGTCGCATCATCCCAAAATTTCTTTCAATTCTGCTATCTAAATTTTCACCCTTTTCTTGACCAATAACTAAAACAGACTGACCACTAAATTTTGCAAAACCTGTAAGTACAGATTTATCTTCACCATAATAACGGTCTCCAGATAGAGAAATAAAATCTTCGAATAAATTATCTATGAAAAATTTAGACTTTGGTCTGTCTTCATGTCTTGCAACCATGGTGGTTTGCCATGGATCTAGGTTTGAATATATATCATTTAATTTTTGATCTAACTCAACTTGTGTGCTTGAAATTTTTTGTGTGTCCACCTCTGATAATCCTTCTTGATTATAAGGATCTTTTAATTTTTCCAATTCTATTTCTAAATCTTTAATCTCGTTCTCAAAGTTAAGATAATTTTTCATAATATGGTTATAGCGGATCGTTAATTCATAAAAAAGGCAATAAAATGATATTTAATTTAAAGTGTGATTGTTATTATTGACTCTTTTATAGAAGAGGGTACATATTTCACTATCGGGAGAGACTATTAGATTTAGCACCGAAGGAGCAACCACCCCGGAAACTCTCAGGTAAAAAGGACCGATAGTTGCATAACACTCTGGAAAGAGAATTAATTCCGCCGAAGGAGCAAAACTCTCAGGCAAAAATACAGATGGGGTAATTTTAGTGATATGCAGGAAAAATATATAAATATAAATACTTTAAGAGTATCTGAAAAACTTTCTCAGTTTATTAGCGAAGAGCTATTAAAAGAAACAGATCTATCTGTTGATAATTTTTGGTCAGGGTTCGAGAAAACAATTAATGAATTAGCACCTAAAAATAAAGAATTAATAAACATAAGAGAAGACTTACAAAAACAAATAGATAATTGGCATATAAAAAATAAGGGAAAAGAATTTAATTTATCAGAATACAAAAAATTTCTAAAAAAAATTGGCTATCTGAGAGAAGAAGGTGATGATTTTGAAATAGCAACTCAAAATGTTGATGAGGAAATAACAAGTATTGCTGGACCTCAACTTGTGGTGCCAGTAATGAATGCGAGATACGCATTAAATGCAGCTAATGCTAGATGGATGAGCATGTACGATAGTCTGTATGGAACAGATGTAATTGAACAATCAGAAGATAGCGTATCTGAAAGATACGATCCATTAAGAGGAGAAATGGTAATAAAATATGGAAGAGATTATTTAGATAAATATTTTCCATTAGCAGGATTAAGTTGGCAAAAAATTACAAGTTTTGCGGTTAAGTATGGAAAATTTAAGGCTTTAAAAGGTGCTGATATTTATGATTTAGTAGATGAGAATAAATTTATTGGTCATAGAGGTGAAGCTGACAACCCGGCTGCTATAATTTTAAAAAATAACAATTTACATATAGAAATTTTAAAAGACTCAAGAGCTTTTGCTGCTCAACAAGATCATGCTGGGATTAGTGACATAATTTTAGAATCTGCGGTGTCAACTATCTGTGATAACGAAGATAGTGTAGCTGCAGTAGATGCGGGAGATAAAATTATCTGTTATAGAAATTGGCTAGGTCTGATGAAAGGTGATCTAAAATCAAAATTTGAAAAAGAAGGAAAATTATTTGAGAGAAAACTTAACCCTAATAGAAGCTATATTTCAAAAGATGGAAAAGGTTTAAAGCTTCATGGAAGAAGTTTACTACTAGTTAGAAATGTTGGTCACTTAATGACCAATCCTTCAATAATTTTAAAAGATGGTAGTGAAGTTCCAGAAGGAATAATGGATGCATTCATTACTACAGCTGCAGCTCTTCATGATATTAAGAAAAAAACCAATTCAAGAACTGGCTCTATTTATATCGTGAAGCCAAAAATGCATGGACCAGATGAAACTGCATTTACTGATTTACTTTTCTCAAAAGTAGAAGAAGTTTTAGGTTTGCCAAAATACACCTGTAAGATTGGAATAATGGATGAAGAAAGAAGAACCTCAGCTAATTTAAAAGAGTGTATTAGATCCTTAAAAAATAGAGTTTTCTTTATAAACACTGGTTTTCTAGACAGAACTGGTGATGAAATGCACACCTCTATGGAAGCTGGTCCAATGATTAAAAAAGGTGACATGAAAACTTCAAAATGGATTACAGCCTATGAAAACAACAATGTTGACATTGGTTTAAAATGTGGATTTTCTGGAAAAGCTCAAATTGGAAAAGGAATGTGGGCAATGCCTGATAAAATGAAAGATATGATGGAGCAAAAAACTGGACATTTAAAAGCTGGCGCAAATTGTGCATGGGTTCCATCTCCAACTGCTGCGGCTTTGCATGCACTACATTATCATGAAATAAATATTTTTGATGAACAACAAAAAATTAAAAATAGAGAACAAGCAAAGCTTGATGATCTTTTAACAATACCTACTGCTGATAGACCAAATTGGTCTGTAGATGAAATTAATAAAGAAATTTCTAACTCAGCTCAAACTTTATTAGGTTATGTTGTGAGATGGATCGATCAAGGAGTTGGGTGTTCCAAAGTACCAGATATAAATAACGTGGGTTTGATGGAAGATAGAGCCACACTTAGAATTTCATCTCAACATATTGCGAATTGGATACATCACGGAATTACAACAAAAATTCAAGTTGTAGAAATTCTTAAAGACATGGCTAAAATCGTAGATGATCAAAATAAAAATGACTCTAATTACGTAAGAATGAGTGATAACTTTGAAAATTCAATTGCATTTCAAACTGCATGTGATTTAGTATTTAAAGGAAAAGAACAACCATCTGGTTATACTGAACCCTTACTACATTTAAATAGACTTACTAAAAAGTCTAATCTGAATTAGAAACTAAATTAGACCGATTTTTAAAAGCAGAAAATAAAGTCCCATCGTCTAAACTTTCAATTTCACCGCCAACAGGTAACCCTTGTGCAAGTTTTGTAATTTTTACGTTAGAATTCTTTAAGCTATCTTGTATGTAGTAAGCAGTAGTTTGACCTTCAACAGTTGCACTTGTAGCTAATATAACTTCTTCTATTTTATCTTTTTTAACTCTCTCTACCAAAGAGTTAATCAGCAAGTCTTCCTTTTTTTGCCCAACTGATGAAATTGTGCCACCTAAAATATGAAAATATCCTGTAAATATATTTGAACTTTCTATACTCCATTGATCAGAGATATTCTCAACAACACAAATTTTATCATATTTTTTATCAATTATTTTACAATACTCGTAAGTACATTCAACAGAGTTAGATTTTAAAATACCGCAAATTTTACATCTAGAAATATTTTTGTATACCTCAGCAAGGGTTTTTGCTAATGGCTTAACCAGTTCATCACGGTTGTTTATCAATTTTAATACAATCCTTTTTGCTGATTTTGGTCCCAGACCTGGTAACTTTGATATTAATTTAATAAGTTCGTCTATCTCTATGGAATTTTGCATAAATTAAAGTGGCCACTTAAAACCAGGTATTCCAAATCCACCAGTAGCTTTTGATATCTCTTCTGATGTTTTCGACTTTAGCTGCGATTTAGCATTGTTATGCGCAGCTACAATTAAATCTTCTATTATTGACTTGTCTTCTTTCATTATTTCATCTGATAATTTAATTGATTGCATTTCACCTTCTCCATCTAAGACAATTTTTGCTGAATTTGAGCCAGAAACGCCCTCTACTCTTATTTCTTTAATTTTTTGCTGACTCTCTTTCATCTTTGCTTCAAGTTCTTTTGCTTTGTCTAATATTTTATTAAAATCAGTCATTATCTTTGTCCTCCTTACTTATCGATTTAACGTCTACTAGTTCTGCATCAGGAAAGTTTTCCATAAAATTTTTATAAATTTCAGTTTTTTTAACTTTTTCAATTAATATTTTTTTTTCATTTTCTTTCTTTTCTCTAATTGAAAGATCTCCTTTTGATTTGCTGAGTGTGATAATCCATCTTTCTTTAGTCCAATCAAAAAGCTTTGTTGAAAGATTTTTTACAAAATCTTTATCAAGACTATCATTAAATGAAATCTCAATCCTATTTTTTTCAAATTTTACCAAATTGACATTTTTCTCTAATTCAAATTTAAGTTTTAATTCTTTTTTACTTGTACAAACAGCAATTAATTCATCAAAAGAATTAATTTGAGTTTTGATTTCTGCTTTAACTTCAGTTTGTATTTCTGGATTCTTTTTTTCTTCTTGAGAGATATTTTTTATTTGATCAATAATTTTAGTCTCTGTTTTTGTCTCAATTTTGCTAGTTGAATTTTCTTGTTTAGGTTTTGTATCTAATTGTTTAATTTGTTTTACAGAACTTAAGTGCATTAATCTAATTAAAAACATTTCAATTGATAAATGTTGATTTGAAACAATATCTAATTCTTCTAATGATTTGATAGAAAACTGCCAAAATAAAATTAATACATCTGGTTGGATTTGATTAGAAATATTTTTTATTTTATTAAATTCTTCATCATTAAGAGAAAAATTAGTGCTTTCTAAAGTAAGGGAATTTATATTTTTAAAGTAATATAATAATTCTAGAAAATCATTTAAAAATATTTTTGGTTCAACTCCCTGATCATATATTTTTCTATAAATCTTTATTACCTTTTCTTCTTCTCCTCTTAATATCAATTCAAACAAATCAATTAATTGTGATTTATCAAAATAACCAAAAATCTTTTGAGCAGAACTTAAATCTAGTTCTTTATCAGTATCTAAACTCAATAATGCTCTATCTAATAGAGATAATGCATCTCTTACTGAGCCTTCAGATATTTTTACAATTAATTTTAAAGCGTCATCCGTAACTTTTCCGTTTTCTTTATCTTTAATTTTTTTTATAAAATTTAATAGTTCAGAAGATTTGATCCTTGAAAGATCAAAACGCTGACACCTAGAAACAACTGTTATAGGAATTTTTTTTATTTCTGTTGTAGCAAATATAAATTTTAAATATGAAGGTGGCTCTTCCAATGTTTTTAATAAAGCATTAAATGCTTGTTTACTTAACATATGAACTTCATCGATTATGAAAATCTTATACTTCGCGGAAGTTGGTCCGTATCTAGAAAACTCTATTAAATCTCTAACATCATCTACCCCTGTCTTGCTAGCTGCATCCATTTCAAGTACATCTATGTGACTTGAGTTAGTTATCGCATCGCAATTATCACATTTTACTTTGCATTTATTTTCTATTCCGTTTGAACAATTTAATATTTTTGCAACAATCCTTGCAGTTGTAGTTTTTCCAATCCCTCTTATACCTGTAAACAAATATGCATTAGGAATTTTGTCAGCTTTTATTGAATTTATAATTGTTTCAGCAACAACCTCTTGACCAATAAGATCATCAAAATTTTGAGGTCTATATTTAAGAGCTAGTACTTTTGAGTTATTATTCATAAATTTTTAAGGAGACTAGAACCTGAATAACTGTCTCTACGACTGCTTCTGTTAAGATCTGGTCGGGTTCAAGCAGCATCCACCTCTAGCCTCCACATCCATTATAGCAGTTAAAATTTCTAATCTACAAGAAAAGATTATTATTTTTTTTGTCTCAAACTATCGGCTTCAAAAACACCTAGGACGTGAAAATCCTCACAATGTAAGCCTAGCTCTTCAAGAGATTTTTGAACCTTTGGATCTTCAATATGTCCATCTAAATCACATAAGAAAAAATATGAGTCGAAAGAATTTTTTTCAGGGTAACTTTGAAGCTTAGTAAGATTTACTCCATTGATAGCAAATCCTCCAAGCGATTGATAAAGAGCTGCAGGTTTACTTTTTAGTTTAAATAAAAATGAAGTTATATATTTTTTATTTCCAAACTCAGGTTGAGATATATTTTTTCCCATAACAAGAAACCTTGTTAAATTTCCACTCTCGTTTTCTATATTTTTCTTAATTACATCAAGATTATAAATTTCAGCACTTAAAGATGATGCTATTGCTGCTTGTTTTTTGTCTTTTGTTTTGGAAATCATTTCGGCTGACCCGGCTGTATCTGCTCTTATATGTTCGGTAATATTATTTTCTTTTATGAAATTTGAACATTGCGATAAACCCTGTGCATGAGAATAAACTTCTTTTATATCAGACAGTTTAGCTCCTGGTTGACCTAATAAATTATGTTCAATTTTTTGAAAGTGCTCTTGGTAAATATTTAATCTATGTTTAAAGATTAAATATTCTATACCAATATTTCCAGTAATTCTGTTAGATTCTGGTATTATTATTCTACAATTAGGTTCTTCTGAAGCTTTATTAAAACAATCATCAAAAGTTTTACAAGGCAAAATTTCAGCATCAGGGTCAATTGATACTGCTGCTAAATGAGAATAGGCTCCAAATGTTCCTTGAAAATATATTTTACTCATCAGGACTTATATTCCATTATTTTTTTTAAGGCTAGATAATCTTCCTCTGTGTCAATTCCTATAGGTGCTTCACTTGCTAAAGCAACATTTATTTTAATATTATTATCTAGAGCTCTAAGTTGTTCTAATCTATTTTCAATTTCATTTTTTGATTGTGCTAATTCAACAAAATTTTTGAGAATTTTAGATGAATAACAGTAAATTCCAATATGGTGATAAATATTAAATGCATCTTCAGATTTCCTTAAAAATGTTTTTGCATCTGAAAACGGATTATCTTCTAAATTATTTTGAGTAATAACTTTAACTATATTTTCATTTGTTAAATCTGATTTATTTTGTATTTTAGCGGCCAATGTTCCTATTTTCGCTTTATGATTTATCATCATTTGGTTTAGGTTAATAATATCCTGAATATTAATTGCTGGTTCATCACCCTGTATATTCATTATAAAATCAATATTATCTAAGTTAAGTTTTTGATAAGCTTCATATATTCGGTCTGTGCCAGTTTTGTGTTTGTTGCTTGTTAAAATGGCTTTTCCTCCATTTTTTTCTACATCATTAACAATCTCTTGATCCTCAGCTGCCACTATTACCTCTCCTATATTTGTCTCTTTTGCCTTGTTAAATACATGTGAAATAATTGAAATGTCATTGATTTTTAATAAAGGTTTTCCTGGAAGCCTAGTTGCTGATAATCTAGAGGGTATAATTATAAGAGTTTTCATTAATCATTAATTAAAATAGAGGCAAATTTATACATTAAATTTTAGTCAAATTTTAATTTATCATGTTATACGTTCAAAATTAAATTTATAAAAATGGATTCTTTTGAAATAAACAAAATTGTAGCTGCAGTCCTAATGGTTGCACTTCTTGTTATTGGTATAGGAAAATTATCTGATGTAATTTTTCATGTAGAAAAGCCAGAAACTCCAGGTTATGCTGTAGAAGTTGAACAGGTCTCAACCACATCATCATCAACAACAGTTGCTGCAGATGAAAAAGTCGATATTGCTGCTTTAATGGCAATGGGAGATATAGCGAGTGGAGAAAAAATTTTTAAAAAATGTGCAGCCTGTCACTCAATAATAAAGGGCGGAAAAAATGCTATAGGTCCAGCTTTGTATAATGTTGTTGGAAGAAAAGTTGGATCAGTTGAAGATTACAAATATTCAAAAGCATTAGCTGCTTATGAAAAAGAGTGGACTCTTGAAGAGCTTAACGGCTATTTAACCAAACCCGCTAAATGGATCAAAGGAACTAAGATGGCTTTTGCAGGTTTAAGAAAAGAAGCAGATAGAGCGTCAGTAATTAAATATCTTAATGAAAATTCAGATAGCCCAGTACCACTACCTTAATTTTCCAAAACAATACAACAGTATACTTTTTTGAACATGAACTCTATTAAGAGCCTGTAACCATACATGAGATTTTTTTCCTAAGAAAATATCTTCAGAAACTTCATTCCCTCTAGGCAGACAATGTAAAAAGATACAACTCTTATTTGTAAAACTCATTAATTTTTTATCAATTTTAAATTTTTTAAATGCTTGGATTTTTTTCTTTTTGTTTACTTTGTCATTTAACGAAATAACTTTATCAGAAAAAATTACGTCAGCTCCACTAGCTGCTTTTTTTGGATCATTATAAATATAAATATTTTTTTTATTTTTTTTTACCCAACTTCTTACTTTTTTTCCTGGTTCGAAATTTTTTGGACAACCTATACTTAATTTGAAAGAAAATTTAACTGAAGCAGCTATTAAACTATCCAACACATTATTTGAGTCTCCAATCCAGCAAATATTTAATTTAGAAATTGGTTTTTTTGTAATCTCCTCAACTGTAAAAACATCTGAAAGCACTTGTGTTGGATGAGAGGATGGGCTCAAACCATTAATTACTGGGATAGATAAATATTTTTTAAAGTCTTCAATTTTTTTATCACTATCAGTTCGTAACATAAATCCATCACCATACGTCGAAAGAACCTTTGCTGTATCAGATATACTCTCACCACCTTGTCCTAAATGAAGTTCATTAGATCTAAGTGTTAAAGTGCCTCCTCCAAGTTGTTTTATAGCTAAATAAAAGCTAATTCTTGTTCTCAAGCTTGGTTTTTCAAACATTTGGATCAAAATTTTACCTTTTAATGGAGCACCTTTATCTGTCTCTAAAGTATTAAGTTTTTTTCTAGAATTTTTTCTTTTTTTTGCATCAGAAATTATTTTTCTTAAATCTTTACTGGGAATATCTTTTAAATTTATAAAATGTTTCATAATTATTTATATTGGCTGCAAACTTTATTTATAATTTTTAAAGCTTCATCAATCTCACTTTTTTTAACATTGAGTGGAGGCAATATACGTACAACATTCTCTGCAGCACGTATCGTTAATAATTTGTTATCCATTAATTTTTTAATGAAATTTGTCTGATCTTGATGCAGCTGTATCCCGATTAAAAAACCTCTACCTCTTATTTGTTTAATAATATCAGGGTATTTTTCCTTAATTTTGTTTAAGTTTGATAAAAAATATTTAGATAGTTTTTTTACATTATTTAAAAACTTTTTATTTGAAACTATATCCATTACTTTATTTCCAACTGACATAGCTAGTGGATTTCCACCAAATGTAGAACCGTGAGTTCCTGGAATCATGCCTGCTGCTACTTTTTTATTCATAAGAACAGCTCCTATTGGAAACCCACCTCCAATTCCTTTAGCTATTGGGACTATATCTGGTTTTACTTTAGATTTTTCAAATGCAAAAAAATCACCTGATCTACCTATACCACATTGAACTTCATCAAGAATTAAAAGAATTTTTTTCTTATCACATAATTTTCTCATTTCTCTTAGACAGAAATCTGGAATAACCTTAATTCCACCCTCTCCCATTATAGTTTCAACCATTATAGCTGCAGTGTCTTTTGTAATTTTCTTTTCTAATGCTTTGTGGTCTCCAAAAGTAAAATGATCAAAGCCTTTTACTTTAGGGCCAAAACCTTCTGTCATTTTCTTTGATCCACTGGCATAAATTGCAGCTAATGTTCTTCCATGAAAAGAATTTTTAATGCATAGAATTCTATTTTTATTTTGATTTCCAATTGAAAAAAAATATCTTCTAGCAACTTTAATTGCTGCTTCTGTGGCTTCCGCTCCACTGTTTTGAAACATCACATAATCAGCAAATGTCATTTTACAAAGTTTTTTTGCTAAATTTTCTCCTTCAGGAATTTGAAAAGCATTTGAAACATGCCAAAGCTTTCTTGATTGCTTATTGATGGTTTTTACTAAACTTGGATGAGCATGACCTAAGGAATTAACCGCAATACCCATAACAAAATCTAGATATTTTTTACCATCTGTAGAGTAAAGATAGCTTCCTTTACCATGTTTAAATGAAATTTTTTTTCTGTTATAATTTTTTGCTAAATTACTCATAAATTAAATTTGTTTTTATAAATTTTATTTCATAGATACAAGTTATGATTGAAAACCTAATTTCATACAAAATAAGTTTTTATTGTTGATAACTCTAATTTTTTGATTGTTTCATTTAAATTAATAACAGTATATTGTCTTTAATTAAACATTTAACACAACATATAGATATGAGTTGGACAGAAGAAAAAGTTTCTAAATTAAAGGAATTATGGGGTAAAGGTAATACAGCTAGTCAAATAGCTGAAATTATCGGCGGCATAAGTCGTAATGCAGTTATTGGTAAAGCTCACAGATTAAACCTATCAGCGAAAATAAAAACAAGAACTGCAACTTCAAATAAAAATTTTGAAAATTCTATTGAGGAAAATAATGTAAAATCTAGAAGAGGCCGTAGAAGTAAGTTTCAATCATTAATTATTGAAAAAGACTTTGAACCAGAAAATCCCAAACAATTAGAAGAGCTTGATGAAAACTCATGTAAATGGCCAATAGGTCATCCTGATGAAAAGGAATTTTATTTTTGTGGAAGATCTTCCTTAAAAGATTTTTCCTATTGTAAACTTCATTTACTTTACGCTTATCAACCAAAAGGTAAAAAAGAAGAAGTTGCTGAAAAAGAAGAAGTTGCAGAATTTATTGAAAAAAAAATTCAATCTGCTTAAAATTTTAGTTTGTTTTAATATCTGTATTATCTGAAGTATATTTTTCAGTAGAAAATTGACCACCTTCCCTCCACATATAACAATATTTTTTAACTTCTTCATTGAAGTATCTTAAACTCGGTACTCCTATGTCTGAGTTTGATTTATATTTACCAGACAAAACATTATCATATTTTAGAAGTTTTAATTGATCTCTAGTCAAAATTGGTTTTGGCATTATTTCAAAAAATCTCGCTGACAATTGAGCTATTGGTAAAGGCATTGGTATCAATAATCTTTTCTTTCCAATTAAATTTAATAATTTTTCTAATATTTCTTTAAATGAAATTATTTCTGGGCCAACACATTCAATTATTTTGGAATTAACATTATTCGAAATAACATTAAAAATAACATCTGTTAAGTCAGAGCAATGAATTGGCGTAAACTTGGTTTTGCCTTCATAGTAAAGTGGAAATATTGGCAATCTATTCAGAAGAGTCATAAAGTTCGTTGTAAAATTATCA
This sequence comes from Pelagibacteraceae bacterium AG-390-M19, assembly GCA_003279765.1. Classification (GTDB taxonomy): domain Bacteria; phylum Pseudomonadota; class Alphaproteobacteria; order Pelagibacterales; family Pelagibacteraceae; genus Pelagibacter. Next base: position 34,038 of record QCHC01000003.1, read on the forward strand.
TCTACTGAATAAACAATAGATGGTCTTATAATTGTAGCTAGAGGAAAATTTTTTAAGATTCTTTCCTCTCCCTCTAATTTACTTTTAGCATAATTAGAGTCTGTAGCATCGTTTATACCAAGTGCTGATAGATGAATAAAGTGTTTAAGTTTATATTCTTTTGAAAGTTTAGACAACACAGAAGGAAATATAGTGTGAATATTTTTAAATGTATTTCCATTTCTTGACTCAAATAAAATACCAATTAAATTTATACACACGTCTGCTTTTTCGAAAAGCTTTCTAAGCTTTTGTTCTTCAAAAATATTTGACTCAACAATATCTATATAGCCTGCATTTGCTTGTGTTTTAATGATGTAACTTTTTTGATGAATGTTTCTTGTTACAACAGTTACTTGATAATTATTTTTTGTAAGCTTCCTAATTAAATTTCTACCAATTTGGCCACTTCCACCAAAAATTAGACAATTTTTTGCTTTCATATATATATGTTTAGAAATGAGTAATAATATTCAGCTTCACAAGAACGATCTACCAGATGATTTAAATTTAGGCAATATAATTGCCATAGATGGTGAGTTTATGGGTCTAAATGTCAGACGTGACCCATTATGCTTAATTCAAGTATCCTCTGGTAATTCAGATGCGCATATAGTTCAATTTGATAGATCAAATTATCAAGCACCTAATCTGGTAAAACTTTTAAATGATGAAAATATAACTAAAATTTTCCATTATGGGCGTGCTGATATGGCTCATATTAAATATTATTTAAAAAACAGAAACTAATAATGTTTTAGATACAAAGATTGCTTCAAAACTTGCTAGATCTTATTCTGATAATCATTCTTTAAAAACACTTATTAAAGAATTTATAAATATAGATATTAGTAAACAATTTCAAAGTTCAGATTTTGGTGGAAAATTAACTCCAGCACAACTTAAATACTGTGCAAATGATGTTTTATATCTTCATCGAATACATGATGAATTAAAAAAAATACTAGAAAGAGAAAGTAGAGTTCAAATTTATAAAGATTGTTTAAAATTTTTAAAGGTAAGAGTGGATCTTGATCTTGCGCTATTTAAAGATGATATTTGGTCACATTAATGAATAAAAAAAAATTTATATTAATTGCAAAAAATGTAATTGATCTTGAAATTAGAGCTCTTAAAAATTTAAAAAAAAACATTAATAAATCATTCAATGAGGCTGTATTTCAAATAGCAAATTGTCAATCAAAAGTAATATTATGTGGTGTTGGTAAAAGTGGTTTGATTGCATCTAAAATTGCTGCAACACTTGCTTCAGTTGGTACTCCATCATTTAGCCTATCTGCTAGTGAAGCATCACATGGTGACCTAGGAATGATTTCAAAAAAAGATATTTTAATACTAATTAGCAATTCAGGAGAGACAAATGAACTAAAAAATATAATTCAATTTGCAAAAAGAAATAAAATTTTATTAATAGGTATTGTTTCAAAAAAAGAATCTATTTTATATAGAACTTCTGACATAAAATTGTTTATACCCAAGGCAGATGAAGCTGAAGGTATAGTTCCAACCGCAAGTACTACAGCACAATTGGCTTTGGGTGATTCTCTTGCAATAGCATCAATGAAATATAAAAAATTTGACAGAATAGATTTTAAAAAATTTCATCCTGCAGGAAGTTTGGGCGCTCAACTAAAAACAGTCGAAGATATTATGGTCACAGGAAAAAAAATACCTTTTGTAAAAGATAATGTTAAAATAAAAAAAGCTTTAAAAACATTGAGTCGAAAAAAAATGGGAATTTTAATAGTTTTAAATAATAAAAATAAAACTGTTGGAATAATTACAGATGGACAAATACGAAGAATTGCTGAAAAAAAAACTGATTTTGATAATCTTTCAGTAAAAGAAATAATGACAAAAAAGCCAGTTTTTGTTGACAAAAATGAATTAGCGGCAAAGGCTCTTTCTTTAATGAATGATAAAAAAATTACATCTCTTATAGTTAATAACAAGCAAAAACCCCACAAGACAATTGGTGTTATTCATATACATACAATTTTAGAATCAAATATCTCATAAATGAGTAAAAAAAATTTTGTAAAAATTTTTTTTAGTCTTGTATTTATATTAATATTAATCTTATTGATTAATTCAAATTTTTTAAAAAAAAGTAAAAAATTAGAGATTGAAGAAGAAAATATCAATACAGCATCCAATTCAAATATTATTAAGGGTGTTGAATACACAACTAAAGATAAGGATGGTAATGAGTATTTTGTGAGGGCAGCAGAAGGCGAAATAGATTTTTCTGATCCAAATATAATATTTTTAACAAAAGTTTATGCCTTAATTAAATTAATTGACTCCAATGAGATTACTATTATTTCTGATTATGGAAAATATAATTCAGAGAATTATGATACTATTTTTTCAAAAAACGTTGTAATCAACTATTTAAATAATAAAATTACTGGAGAATATCTAGATTTTTCTTTAGAAAGAAATTCAATAATAATCTCAAAAAATGTAATCTATTATAACTTGCAAAATGTATTAAAAGCTGATGTTGTTGAGGTAGATACAAAGACTAAAGATGTTAAAATTTTTATGCACGAACAGGAAAAAAAAGTAAATATTAAAAATAAAAACTAAATGGCGATAATTAAAAAATTTAGAATTAAATCTTTTAAAAATTTAAATTCTGTAGTCGAATTTAGTAATATCTCACTCTCCTATGGTAACAGATTAATATTAGATAATTTAAATTTTAAAATAAATGAGGGTCAAATCTTTGGGATGTTAGGACCTAATGGTGTAGGGAAATCAACCATATTTAATTTAATTACTGGTTTAATTAGCCCAAATAGTGGTAAAATAAAAATAACAGGTCAAGATGTAACCAATTATCCGATCTACTTAAGAACAAAAAAATTTAAAGTTGGATACGTGCCGCAATATGGGGGATTTTTTAACGATCTTACACTTTATGATAACTTAAAAGCAATTAGTGAAATTGTTATTGAAAATAAAAATTATAGATTAGAAAGAATAAATTATTTAACCTCAAAATTTGAACTAGATAATCTAAAAGACATTAAAGCAAAATTTCTATCAGGTGGACAAAAAAAAAAATTAGTGATTGCATTATCTTTATTGAGTGAACCAAAAGTTCTACTTTTGGATGAATGCTTTGCTGCACTAGATGTATTAACAATAAAAATGTTGCAAGAAATAATAGTAAACTTGCAACATGAAAATAAAATTACAATTTGTATATGTGATCATCAAGCGAGAGATCTTTTAGCTTGTGTGGATATGGCAATGATTTTAAGTAATGGAAAAATAGTTGCTCAAAACACACCCTCTAATTTAGTTAACGATATAAATGCTAAAAATGCATATTTTGGCGACAACTTTAAATTTAATTAAATTTAATGCCAAACATTGTAAAAATAGAAAAGAAAATTAAAAATTTTAAAAAAATAATAAGAGTTCCGGGTGATAAAAGTTTAAGTATCAGGTGGGTACTTTTTTCTTCACTGGCCAAAGGCACTTCTAAAGCAAAGAATCTTTTAATGTCCCAAGATGTCTTAGCTGCAATTAATGCAGTAAAAAAATTGGGAATTAGAGTAAGTGTAAATAAAAAAGGGTGTAAAATTTATGGAAAAGGGATTGAAGGTTATAAATATAAAAAGAACCTTATTATAGATGCTCAAAATTCAGGTACATTAGGAAGACTAATTCTAGGATTATTAGTAAATTGTCTAGAACCAATTAAAATAATTGGAGATAAAAGTTTATCAAAAAGAGATTTTAAAAGAGTTTCTGAACCTTTAAGCAAATTTGGAGTCAAATTTAAATTAAAAGATAAAAAATTTTTACCTTTAAAAATTTATGGATCATCTGAACTAAAACCAATCACATATCACGAAAATAAAGGATCAGCACAGTGCAAAAGTTCAATTATTTTTGCTGCAATGAGAACTAATGGAACCACAACAATTAAAGCAAAAAAATCAAGAAATCATACAGAGCTATTGTGTAAGCATTTGAAATTACCAATCAGTATTAAAAATAAAAGAAATTTTGATGAAATTAAAATCAAAAAAGTGAAAAAAATTAATATTTTAAATTATGAAGTTCCATCTGATATAAGCTCTAGTGCATTCTTCATTGTTCTAACAGCACTATCTTGTAACTCAAAATTAATCATAAAAAATGTAAATATAAATCCTTCTAGAATTGGGATAATAACAATTTTAAAAAAAATGGGCATTAATATAATTTTTAAAAATCAGAAAATTTACAAAGGTGAGAAAAAAGCTGATATAAAAGTAGTTAGTGCAAAAAATATTAAAGCAATCAATTGTCCTCCTGAATTGAATAGTGGAGCGATTGATGAGTTTTTAGTTATTTTTTTAGTTGCCGCTAAAGCAAAAGGAGTATCTTATTTTAAAAATCTAGGAGAACTAAATCAAAAAGAAAGTCCAAGACTAAAATGGGCAGAAAAAATTTTAACTAATTTGGGAGTTAAAACAGTCACAACAAATGAGTCTATAAAAATTTACGGTAATCCTAATCTTATTTTAGATTTAAATAAAAAAATTATTATTAAAAATTTTTTAAAAGACCACAGAGTTTTTATGACAAGTATAATTGCAGCTTTGAGTTTTGGTGGAAAATGGATAATTCACGATAAGGACTCAATAAATACATCATTTCCTAATTTTTTAAAAATTATTAATGATATTAAAAAAAATGATTAAGAGAAAAAACATTTTAAAAATTGCTATTGATTCACCTGCCGCTGCTGGCGCAGGAACTTTAGCAAAAGCTATTTCTAAGCATTATAAACTCTTTTATCTTGATACAGGGAAAATTTATAGATTTATAGCTTATCTTAAAATTAAATTTCCAAAAAAATTTAATAATAAATTTATAAAATCAAAAATTAGATCTCTAAAAATGAAAGATTTAACAAATATTGATTTATTATCTGACGAAGTTGGAATGGAAGCATCAATAATTGCTAAAATTAAATCTATAAGAAAAATGGTTCACTCTTTTCAAGTCAATTTTGCTTACAATCCACCAAAAAAATATAAAGGCTCCTGCCTAGATGGTAGGGATATTTCTTATAATATTGTGCCTGATGCAGACTTTAAATTCTATATAACTGCAAACGTAAAAACTAGAGCGTTAAGGAGATATAAAGAATTAAAAGGTTTAAAAAAAAAAATAACCTATAAAGACGTGTTAAAAAGCATTAAAAAACGTGACAAAAGCGATTTAAACAGAAATATATCTCCATTAAAGAAAACTAAAGATTCACTATTGATTAATACGACAAACCTTAATAAAAGGTCATGTTTTTTAAAAATTAAAAAAATAATAGACAGGAAAACTAAAGTTTAATGGAAATTTACAAAGATCTATCAAATCCAGCATCTCAAGAATTCGAAAAATTATTAAATAGCCAACTTTCTAAAGTCCAAATAGAAGAGGGTAAAATTATTGACGGAAAAATAAACAAAATTACCGAAAAATTTGTTTTTTTATTTGTAGAGGGTCTTAAATCAGAACCAGTTCTTGATGTTAACGAATTAAAAAGCATGGGTCTTTCTGAAAAAATTAAAGTTGGAGAAACAATTCCTGTTTTGCTTGAAAAAATTGAAGATAAACATGGTGAAGTTTTGGTTTCAGCTAGCAAAGCCCAAAAAATTAAAGGATGGGATAAATTAGTTGAGGCTTATGAAAAAAATGAACCTATAATGGGAAAAATTACCTCTAAATGTAAAGGTGGGTGCATAGTTGAACATATAGATACTGGTTCACTTATGTTTTTGCCTGGCTCACAAATTAGCGATAAGCCTTTAAAAGATATAAGTCACTTAATGAACGAGCCACAAAAATTTGCTCTTATAAAATTAGATAAAGTAAGAGGAAATGCCTGTGTATCAAGAAGAGAAATAATTTCTTCTTTCAAAAAAGAGGATAAAGCAAAAATAGTAGAGAAATACAAAGTTGGAGACATAATAAAAGGTGCAGAAGTAAAAGGATATAGCTCTTTTGGGTGCTTCTTTAATGTTAATGGTGAGTTAGATGTCTTAGTTCACCTTCAAGAAATCTCTTATTCAAGAGTAAATCATCCTGATGAGGTATTCAATATAGGCGAAAAACATGACCTAAAAGTCATCACTGTAGATAAAGAAAAATTACAGGTTGGATGTTCAGTAAAACAATTGTCTCCAGATCCTTTTGAGCATATTGAAAATTATGAATTAAACAAAATCTATAAAGTTAAAGTTGTAAAATTAATGGACTTTGGCGCTTTTTGTGAACTTGAGCCAGGATTAACAACATTACTTCATTCTAGTGAACTAAGTTGGACCAAGAAAAATATATCTGCAAAGAAAATGTTTAAAGTTGGTGATGAAATAGATTGTGTGATTACTGAAATTGATAAAGATAAAAGACGTGTTGCTATTTCACATAGATTAACTCAGGATAATCCATTTGAAACATTTGAGAAAAAATTTCCAGTTGACTCAATTGTTGAAGGTGAAGTCGTAAATAAAAATGAATATTCTTTATTTGTTAAAATTGAAGGTTTAGAAATTGATGCTTTTTTACATTGTAATGATTTAACATATTTGAACAATGGCGAGGAAGAGCTATCTAAATATAAAAAGGGTGACAAACTTAAAGTTAAAGTTTTAGAGATTAAAACTTCTGAACAAAAAATTAGAGTTGGTTTGAGACAGACTCAAGTAGATCCGTTTGACTGGTTTAAAGATAAATCAAAAAATCAAACAATTACTGTTAAAGTTGTTTCAACTGACAATAAAGGACTAATTGTAAGACCAGAAGGTTGTGAAATGGATTTCCAAATTAAAAAATCTGCAATAGCAATCAATGCCGCTGATGCTAGACCAAGTAGATGGACAGGTGGTGAAAAATTAGACTGTGCAATAGCAGACTTAGATTTGAATAAGAGAAAAGTAACATTAAGCATTAAATTACTTGAAGAAATTGAGAAAAAAGAAGCTCTTGAAAAATATGGATCTGAAGGTTCTGGTAAAAACCTTCCTTTTTCATCATTATCTGATGATTTAAAGAAAAAAGAAGAAAAGAAAGAATAATTGAAGAAGTTATAAATTGGCTATTGTAAAATCAAAGCTTTTAAAACAACTCTCTCATAACTACCCAAATTTCTTAAAAAAAGATTTAGAAAAATTTACTGATATAATATTAAATGAGATAAAAAGAGCTCTACGAAGAGGAGATGGAGTTGAATTAAGAAATTTTGGAACATTTAGAGTTAAAACTCAAAAAGCCTCCATTAGAAGAAATCCAAAAACTGGCGAAAAAGTTGCAGTTCCTGAAAAGAAAGTAATATCATGGAAAATGAGCAAGGAAATGTTTAAAAAGATCAATAATGAAGAATAAAACTATATTCGTTGCATGTGATACTTCAAATTTAAATCAAATAAAAAAAATTCTTAAAAATATTAATACAAAAAAATTAAAAATTATTCCAAAATTTGGATTGCAGTTTTTTTATTCTAAAAATGGAAGAAAATTTTTAGAAAAATACAAATCAGATTTTTGGTTAGATTTAAAAATTAATGATATTCCACAAACGGCTCTATCTGCAGTTGACAGTCTAAAAGATCTAAAAAAATGTAAATATATTACAGTTCATGCAAATGGTGGACTTAATATGCTTAAAGCTATCAAGGAAAAGACTAAACAAATTAATAAAAATTTAAAAGTACTCGGAGTTACTGTGTTAACTAGTCTGAACAATAAATCTTTAAAAGAAATTGGTCATACTAAAACAGTTGAACAAATAGTTTTAAAGCAAGCAGGTGTTGTTAAAAAATCAGGATGTGATGGGATAGTTTGTTCTGCAAAAGAAGCAAAAATGATTAGAAAAAAATACAAAAATTTTTTAATAATCACACCAGGAATAAGAATGCCAGGTGACAATATAAACGATCAAGCAAGAGTAATGACACCAAAAGATGCATTCAAAAATAAAGTTTCGGGGGTTGTAATTGGGAGATCTATTGCACAAGGGAATATTAAAAATAATATTAAAAAATTAATTGATCATTTAACTTGATGATCAAAGGTTGTAAAATTTGTGGGATTTCAGATCCTAATACTTTAAATTTTTTAATTAATCACTCTTACCCCCCAACGTTTATAGGATTTATTTGTAACTATCCAAAAAGTTCTAGACATCTTGAATACGAAAATTTAAAAAAACTTTTAAGTGTTAGTCCAAAACAAAGTTACTATGTTGCCGTTCTAGTTAAACCAACTGTAAATATTTTAGAGAAAATTAAAAACTTACCTTTTGATTACTATCAATTGTATGATTGCACGCCAGGAGAAATAAAAGAGATAAGAGAAAAATATCAAAAGAAAATTATTACAGCTTTTACAATCAAATCAAAATCTGATTTAGCCAATTATAAATTATATTCTGATGTTACTGACATCTATCTATTTGACAGCAAGGGCTATGAGAAAAGTCAGTCTTTTGATCATGGCTTGATTAAAAATATCGAGTTAAATAAGGAATTAATGATTGCTGGAAATATTCAATACAATGATGAGCTTAAAAATTACAAAGATTTAGCAAATTTTATAGATTTATCTGGTGGCGTAGAAACATCTGGATTAAAAGACTTATCCAAAATAGAATTTTTTTTAAATAAAGTGAATGAAATTAAAAATGAAGCTTAAAAGAGGTATTCCATTAATTGATCAACATGATCAACAAGGTTTTTGGGGAGAAAAGTTTGGTGGCAGTTTTATACCTGAAACTTTAAAAAAACCTGTAGAGGATTTAACAAATGAATTTAAAAGACTGAGAAATAATAAAGAATTTTTAAAAAAAAGAGATTATTATTTTAAAAATTATATTGGTTCACCAACCTCTTTTGTAAAATTAGAAAATTTGTCCAATCATTTAGGTGGAGCTCAAATATGGGCAAAAGTAGTTTCAGAGGCAAATGGAGGTGCACATAAAATCTATAATGCCACCGTTCATGCACTAATTTGTAAAGCTATGGGCAAAAAATATATTGTTGGCGATACTGGTGCTGGATATGCAGGAAAAATGTTAAGCATGGCAGCTAAAAAATTTGGACTTAAATGTAAAATTTTTATGGGTGCAAAAGACATTAAAAGACAAAAACCAAATTGTGACGCTATGAGGAAAAACGGTGCAGAAATAGTACCTGTTTATTCTGGTAGCCAGACTTTAGTTGATGCAGTGAGTGAATGCATGCGATATTGGGTATCTAATTGTGATAATACGCACATGTGTGTTGGTAGTACGGTTGGGCCAAATATCTTTGTAAAAATATGTGGTTGGTCAACTGCACAAATTTCTAGAGAATTAAAAAAGCAGCTTAAAAAAGAATTTAAAAAAATACCCAAAAAAATAAAATTAATAAATTGCGTTGGAGGTGGAAGCTCTGCATATGGATTTTGGAGTGAGTTTATTGATTTTGATAAAAAACAAATAGAATTAATTGGTGTAGAAGCTGGGGGTCCTAGAAAATCAAAACTTCATGCAGCGCCACTAAGCAGAAATGCAAAAGTTGGTATTTTGCATGGAGCAGCTTCATATGTTTGTCAAAATAATGAAGGACAAATTAATGATACAGAATCTATAAGTGCAGGTTTAGATTACCCTGGTGTTAGTCCTATTCATTGTTTTTTAAAAGATACAAAAAGAGCAAGATATACTTATGCAACAGATGAAGATGCACTTAATGCACATGTAATGGTAACTAAATTTGAAAAACTTAATCCAAGTTTAGAACCAAGTCATGCTTTTGCTGAGGCAATAAAAATTGCTCCAAAATTAAGCAAAGATACAATTATAATTGTTAACTCTTGTGGTGATGCAAAAAAAGATAGAGATATTTTAAGAGAAAGATTAGGAAAACATTAATGAGCTCTTTACTAAATAAAGCTTTTTTGAATGCAAAAAAAGAAAATAGACCTGCATTACTGACTTATACAGTTGCAGGTGATAATACTAAAAAAAAATCTTTAGAAATACTTAATTCTATTTCAAATTATGCGGATATTTGTGAATTGGGTTTCCCTCATAACACACCCATAGCTGATGGAGGTCAAATCCAAACCAGTGCCTACAGAGCAATTAAAAATGGTATCAAAATTAATGATGTATTTTCAATTGCAAAAAATTTTAAAAAATCAAAAAAAAATACACCAATTATTCTAATGGGTTATTACAATATGATATATCAATACAAGGAGAATAAATTTTTAGATAAATGTAAAAAATCAAAAGTAGATGGACTAATTGTTGTAGATTTACCTTATCCTGAAAACAAAAGTTTTGCATCAAGATGTAAAAAGAATGGAGTAAATTTTATACAGCTGGTCTCACCTACTACTTCTCAAATTAGATTGAAAAAAATAATAAAAGACTCTCATGATATGGTTTACTATATAAGCATGTTGTCAACTACTGGAGGAAAACTAAAAGTTTCACCAAAGAAAATCTTGGAAAGATACAACAAAATTAAAAATCAAAATAAATTAAAAAATGTGGTGATTGGCTTTGGTATTACAGAAAAGACAATTAAATCTCTTAAAAAAGCTGATGGTTTAGTAGTTGGTAGCGCAATATGTAGAGAAATATCTAAATCAATTGAAAGAAGACAAAATACTGTCACAAATGTTACTAATATCGTTAAAAGATTAAGAAATAAAATTCAATGAACTGGATAACCAAAATTATTAAAGCAGGTGAAAAGATAAAAACTGCTATACGTGAACGATCTAGTAAAGAAGATATTGCAAAAAGTGACTGGACGAGTTGTTGTCGAGGGCCTATCCTAAAGAAAGATCTAGAGGCAAACCTTTGGGTATGTCCAGATTGTAACAAACATCATAGAATTAAACCTAAGCAAAGATTTGATATTTTATTTGGAAAAAACAATTATGAAGTTTTTAAAACACCAATTCCAAAAGATGATCCTTTAAATTGGACAGATTCTAAATCTTATAAAGATAGACTAAAAAGTGCTCGTAAGAAAACTGGGTTAGATTGTGGAATGATAGTTGCATCGGGGACAATCAATAATATTAAAATAACTGCTGTTGCATCTGACTTTGATTTTTTAGGAGCATCAATGGCTGCTGCAGAAGGTGAAGCATTTTTATATGGAATTCAACATGCAATAGAAAATCAAACACCATTTATATGTATAAGCGCTGGTGGAGGAATGAGAATGATGGAAAGTTTAATTTCATTATCTCAAATGACAAGAACTACACTTGCAATTAATGAATTAAAGAAAAATGGTTTACCCTACTTAGTCTGTATTACAGATCCAACTGCAGGAGGAATAACTGCTTCCTATGCAATGTTGGGAGATATTCATATTGCTGAACCTGGTGCTTTAATTGCATTTGCAGGTGCAAGGGTAATTCAAGGAACAGTAAAAGAGGAATTGCCTGAAGGTTTTCAAAAAAGTGAGTATGTTGAGAAAACTGGTTTTGTTGATTTAATCGTAGAGAGAAGAGATCTAGCATCTAAAATAGGAACTTTATTATCAATATTGTTAAAACAAAATTCTGCTATAAGTTCTGAGCAAAATGAAACTTCAGAAGATACTCAGCAATTTTCAAAAGTTGCATCCTAAAGAGATAGATTTATCTTTAGATAGAATTCAAAATCTTTGTAAAAAATTAGGAAATCCTCAAGATAAAATTAAGGCCATATCAGTTGTTGGGACCAATGGTAAGAACTCTACTATACAAGCTATTTATGCAATTCTTAAGGAGGCAAATTTAAAATGTAATGTTTATACAAGCCCACATATACAAAAGATCAATGAAAGATTTGTTTTTAATAATCAGGAATTAAATGATGAGGAATTGGCTGATTTATTAGAAGAAGTTGAAAATATTAATGACAATAAACCAATAACTGTTTTTGAAATGTTATCAGCTTGTTTTTTTTATAAAGCTGCACAATATCCAGACAATATCAACTTAGTAGAAAGTGGTTTATTTCATCGTTTTGATGCCACTAATATTTTAAAAAGTAATCTTGCAAGTATAGTAACCTCTATAAGTAAAGATCATCTCGACTGGCTTCCAAAAGAAAATCCAACAATTGAGCAAATTGTTTTTGAAAAAACATCAACCTTACTTAATTCAAATATTATTATCGCAAAGCAAAATAAAAAAGATACGATGGAATGTATTAAAAAAACTATTAAAGATAACTCTTCAAATAAGTTATTTTTTAATGAGGACTTCAGTTATTCAATTCAAGAGAATGGCTTTTTTTACTATGAGGATAAACTCGGATGTTTAAAACTTCCTTTGCCAAATGTTCTTGGTCAGTTTCAATTAGAAAATATATCAACTGCCATTGCAACTATAAGAACTTTAAATCTTGGAATTCAAGGTGCTGAAATAGAAAGTGGTATTCAAAAAATTCATAATCTTGCAAGATTACAGGAAATTAAATCTGGAAAACTAAAAGAACTTGTAAAAAATAACACATTATTAATTTCCGGAGATCATAACCCTGATGGAGCTAGAGTTGTTAATGAATATCTCCAAACTTTAGATTGTGATAAACACATCATCTTAGGTATGATGTCCAACAAAGATCACAATGAGTATATTAGTTATTTTAAAAATATCTCAACCTTGACTACTATTGATATTCCAAACCAACCCAATTCAATTGGCGGAAAAGAATTAAAAAACAAACTAAATTCATTTAAAAATGTTCAGTACAAAGAAGATATATTTGATGCAATCAAGTCTATTTCGGTCAAGAAAAACGATTTAATTTTAATTACAGGTTCTCTTTATCTAGCTGGAGAAATACTTAATTTAAATTAGATATTTTTTTCTAAAAATTCTTTCATGTGGCTTTCAGGTACTCCACCAACTTTTCTATCTACTTCAACACCTTTTTTGTAAATAATAACAGTTGGTACGCCTCTTATACCAGCAGCACTACCAGTATTTATTCCACCATCTTCTACATCAGCATAATAAAAACCAGCTTTACCTTTGTATTCATCAGCTAATTTATCCATCACTGGTTTTAAAGCTTTGCAAGGTCCACACCAATCAGCTGAAAATTGAATTACTGAAACATCTTCATTTTTGATTTTACTATCAAAATCTTCATCTTTAAAATCTATAAGCATAAATCCTTTCTATAAATTAAAGTTTTAAAGTCAACTATGCAATTTCATATTTTTTTTCAATGGACATAATAAATTCATTTATTTCATCTAATTTTTTTAGTTCTTCCTCATCATCTCTATTGGATGCTTGATCTCTTAAGGTATCTATTTCAGTGTATGCCATTGCTATAGTTTGCCACTTTTCTCTATTTTTGCTCAAAATTCTTCTAGCTATCTCACTTTTAATATTTTTATATAAATCAGGTGGTAATACGTGAGGTGCTTCTTGGTAAATAATTTTTTGTCCAAACCATGCGCATCTCTTATCTTGAAATTTATCTAGTAATCTTAATTTGTCTTCCCATGATGAACTGTGCCAAGTTTTGAATAAAGCAGTATCTTTATTTGGAATAAACTTCTCATACAAAGTTTCCTCAGGAAGTAAATCTTCT
>QCHC01000004.1 GCA_003279765.1 Pelagibacteraceae bacterium AG-390-M19
GAAACTGATATACAACTTGGTCTCCCCATTTAAAAGCCATTTCACAACCTGCTAAATAAAATTCCCACATTCTAAAAAAACGTTCATCAAACATATTGATAATTTTATCTTTATTATTCAGGCAATTTTCTTTCCAATGTCTTAATGTGTGAGAATAATGCATTCTTAATACCTCAATATCAGATACAATTAAGCCAGCTTTTTCTATTGGGGTAGTTACTTCACTTAAGCTTGGTGTGTAACCACCAGGAAATATATATTTTGTTATCCATGGATGAGGGTCTCTTGGAGGATTTACTGATCCAATAGTATGAATTAATGAAACTCCATCGTCTTTTAGAAGTTTTTCAACTTGTGAGAAAAATTTTTTATAAAATTTTCTTCCGACATGTTCAAACATTCCAACACTTACAATTCTATCAAATTTTTCATCAAGTTCCCTGTAATCCATTAACATAAATCTTAATTGATTTTCTAAATTAAGTTCTTTGGCTTTTTGTTTGCAATATTTAAATTGATTTTCTGATAATGTGATTCCAGTCACTTCACAATTTGCTGACCGCGCAATATCGACTGCTAAAGAGCCCCATCCACATCCAATATCTAATACTTTTTGGTTTGGCTTTATATTTAGTTTCTTAATTATATGTTGAATTTTATTATTTTGAGCAGTCTCTAGAGTATCATTTTCATTTTTGAAGTAAGCACAAGAATATTGTCTTTTAGGATCTAAAAATAAATCATAAAGATCATCTTTGATGTCATAGTGATGTGAAACATTCATTTTAGATTTTTTAATAAAATTAAAATTTGTTAAATATCTATATGAACCTCTTAATCTATTAATTAAATAACTAAAAAAATTTAAATCTCCTCTTCCAAAATTCATCAAAGACAAATCTAAAAAATCTGTAAGACTTCCGTTCTCAATAACTATCTCTCCGTCTGTATAAGCTTCTCCAAAATAAAGATCGGGATGGAATAAAAGTTTATAATGAAGATTTTTATTTAATATTTTAACTTTTATAGGATTTTCCTTTTCAGGATTTCCGATGATATAACTTTTAGAATTTGCATCCACTAAAATAAAACCATCTTTCTTAAAAACACTATTTAAGAACCTTGCTAACTGCATTTTAAGCTGCCATTGATGATTTTAGTGAGAAACTAAACTTCTCTAAATTGTTTAAAAGATCAATCTCTTCTTCTTTATTTAGAATTCTTAGAGGCGGTAGTAAATTTTCATAAAAACTATCTTTATTCTTATAAAAAGTATGTAAGCCAGAAATAAGATTATATTTTTCAAATGTCCCTCTTACATCACATAATTGGATATTAACTTCTTGTTCTTTTCCATCCTTAAAGTCATCATATACTTTTCTAGCTAGTTTAGATGTTGCATTGCATGTTGCTGTTATTATTCCTGAACAACCTAACTCAAGTCCTTTTAATAATTTAGATTCAGAACCTGGCATAACTGAAAAATTATCTAATTTAAGATTTTCATAAAGATTATATGAGCTATCCTTAACTCCAACTATTTGTTCTGGAAAATTTTTAACAAGTCTTTCCACGCTCTCAACACTAAATTTGTATCCACAAAGTTTCTCAAAATTATATAAAATAATTTTGCTTTTTGGTAGGGACTCAACTATTTTTGAATAAAAATTAATAACTTCTTCATCACTATATTTATAATAAGCTGGTGGCATAATTAAAAATTTTTCAAAATCTAATGACATTGCAACTCTCATTAAACTTATTGTTTCTCCTAAAGAGTTTAATCCTGTTCCAATAATAAATTTATCTTTATACTTGTTTGTTGAAATTTTATTTAACAATTTAATTTTTTCCGCAACAGGAATTAATTGGGCCTGTCCTGTACTTCCAAATATTGCAACACCGTGACAACCATTATTAATTACCATCTCTGCATGCTCAATAGTTTTATCTATGTTCAAAGTTAGATCTTTGTTTAAGATCGACATTGATGCCGCATATATTCCATTGATATTGCTCATAAATAAAATTTATATAAAAAAAAAATATAGTAAAGTTTAAATTATCTATGTTATATCTCTCAAAACTATTTCTTTAGCTTCATTTACTAATGTAGATAACCTAGAAGTTTCAGGTGAAATATCTGGATGAATTTTTTTTTGTATTTTAATGTATGCTTTATTTACATCTTCCTTAGTTAAATTTTTAGAAGGATTTAAATTAAGTATACGATATGCTTCTTCAGTAGACATCGTGTTTAAATTTGATGCAGTGTTGTTAAATGAAAATCTACCTGAATTTCTTAAAGTTTGAATTAATCTATACAATGAAATTAATTGAAAAATAGACATTCCTTTCAATTTTAAAAGAGCAAGACTTGCAAGAGTAAATGGCAAAGTAAGTAAAAATTTGCCTCCTATAGCAAATAAAACTGCAAAGATAATTAAAACTATGAATAAGAATAGTCTTAAACCTTTAGATATTTTTTTTGACGCAACTTGAGTAAAAAGTCTTAATAAAAAATATAAACCAATTAAAATTAATAATGTATAAATTATAAAATTCATATATTTCCGATTACAAATGAAAGTACCATATCTAAAAAAAAAACCAGAGCTAAAATCTTGTCACAATATAGAGTGGGAGGATAATTATAGCTGGATACATCAGGAAAACATTTTAGAAGTCTTACAAGATAAAACTAAACTTCTTCCAGAAGTAAAAGAATATTTAGAAGAAGAAAATGAATATACTGAGTATCATCTAAAAAATACAAAAAATACTCAAAAAAAATTATTTGATGAAATAAAAGGAAGAATAAAATTAGATGATGAAAGCTTACCTTTTAAAGATCACTCATATGAATACTGGACAAAGACTACCGCTAAAGGAAATTATTCTATAAAATTAAGAAAAAAAATTGGTTCGTCTGAAATTGAAGAAATATGGAATGGAGACAAAGAAAAAGAAAAATTAAATGTTGAATATTTTGGTGTTGGAGATCTAGAAGTTAGTAATAATGACCAATACCTTGGGTACTCATTAGATACCAAAGGCTCAGAGTATTATACAATTTATATAAGAAATATTAAAAATAATAAAATAATTTCAAAAGAGATCAAAGAAACATCTGGAAGTATAATTTTCAGTCTAGACGACAAATATCTTTTTTACTCCAAGTTAGATGAAAATCATAGAGCTAGAAAAATTTATAGACATAAAATTGGAGATTTTGAAAACGAAGATGAATTAATCTTTAATGAAAAAAGTGAAGCTTTTACAGTTAGTATTGGATTAAGCTCAGATGAGAAATATTATTTCATAAACACTTCAGATCACAATACTTCGGAGCAATATTATTTTCATGTTAATGAAGAAAAACCAAATCCAAAATTAATAATTAAACGAGAAAAGGGAATTCTTTACTCTGTAAATTCATGGAATGGAAAATTTTATAATCACACAAATAAAGATGCGGAAGATTTTAAAATAGATATTTCAGAAACTTTAGAAAATCAAAACTGGAAGTCATTTATTGCTGCAAAGAAAGAGGTGTTAATTGGTGGTTGTACATTTTTAAAAAACTGGATAATTAGGTCAGAAACATCAAATGCTTTAGACAAACTCTTTGTTATCGATGCTTCAACAAACAAAGAAGAAGAATTAATTTTTTCTGACGAAAAAGTATATGTACCTGGAGTTTCATTAGTGCAAAGAAATAGAAATACAGATGAAGTTTATGTTTCATACTCTTCACCTAAAACACCTTCAAGAGTTTACAAATATAATTTAAAAACTAAATCTAAAACATTTGTTAAAGAACAAGAAATACCATCAGGACATAACAAAGATGACTATATAGTAGAGAGAATAGAGTATGAATCTCATGATGGAAGAATGGTTCCGCTCACAATTACAAGACACATAAATACAAAAATTGACGGTACAGCGAATTTATTATTATACGGATATGGATCGTATGGTAGTTCGATGAGTCCAGGTTTTTCTTCAACAAGGCTTAGCTTAATAAATAGAGATATTATTTGGGCTACCGCACACATCAGAGGTGGAATGGAAAAAGGAATGAAATGGTGGAAAGAAGGAAAGTTAACTAATAAAAAAAATACATTTGAAGATTATATTTTTGCTGCAAAATATTTGATTGAAAACAAATACACCTCAAAAAGAAAAATAATAGGAATGGGTGGATCTGCTGGAGGTTTATTAATGGGTGCTGTTGTTAATCAATCTCCCGAATTATTTTTAGGTATAATTATGGCTGTACCTTTTGTAGACTCATTAACAACAAATCTTGATCACTCTTTACCTCTTACAGTTGGTGAATTTGATGAATTTGGTAATGCCAAAGAAAACAAAGAGCATTTTGATTATATTTTTTCATATGCTCCATATAATAATATAAGAAAAATGGATTATCCTCATATGCTAATAACAACTAGTTTGAGCGATAACAGAGTATTGTTCGATGAACCTGCAAAATTTACTGCCAAACTTAGAGATTACAAAACTGATAATAATTTATTGCTGCTCAAAACAGAAATGAATGCTGGCCATGGAGGTAAATCTGGTAGAGATGGCGCAATAGAAGAAATCGCATTAGATTATGCTTTTGCATTGAAAATTTCTGAAAAAATTTAATTTCCCATATATTGAAATTTTTTAAATCATACTTATATGATTTGTGTAAGTCGCCTTATGGGGCTTACTTAAAATAAACTTGCTTAAAAAAGGAGGATATTATGACAAGTAAGGATCTATCTATATTTAACTCACTAAGACCTTTTTCAATTGGTTTTGACGATATGTTTGACCAATTTGAAAATATGTTGGGAAACGGAAGTTTGACAATGCAATCAAACTACCCTCCGTACAACATTAGAAAAACTGGTAAGGATAATTATGCAATTGAAGTTGCGTTAGCTGGTTTTAATAAAAATGATGTTGAGGTTGAGTTTGAAGATAATTTATTGACTGTAAGAACAAAACAAGTTGATAAATCTGAAAATAATGATGTTAATGGAGAAATAATTCATAAAGGTATCTCTCAAAGACAATTCGCAAGATCATTCACTATTGCTGATGATGTTAAAGTTAATGGTGCTGAACTAAAAGATGGTCTTTTAACAATATCTTGTGAAAGAATCATCCCAGAACACAAAAAGAAAAAGCTTATTGAAATAAAATAAGTCTTAAACCTTACTTGTGGGGATTTCTCCCCACAAGTTTAAATTAATTATTTCTTTGCCATTATAGCATTAAGAACAAATGCTAATAATCCCGCAGGTATAAGTCCAGTCGTTAACAGTAATTTCAAACTTATTCCAAAGTCAGGAATATTTTTTACAAAGTCTGGCAACAATGACATTCCAATTCCAAAAGATAATGAAAGAGCTAAGATTAATAAATTTCTTTGACTCATTTCTGATCTTGAAATCAATTTTATTCCAGCAGCTACAATCATACCAAACATAATGATTGCTGCTCCACCAATCACTGACTCTGGCATTGCAGCGATTATTCCACCTAATTTAGGAAATAATCCCATAAGAACTAAAACTATTCCAGCTATAGTTCCAACATGTCTACTTACAACTCCTGTAAACGCAACCAGTCCAGCATTTTGCGAATAAGATGTATTGGGCATTGCATTAAATATTGCACCAAATGCAGTACCAACACCATCTGCCATGATTCCACCTGATATTTCTTTGTCCGTTGCTTCTCGTTTAGCTCCACCCATTGTTGTGGCACTAATGTCTCCAATTGTTTCAATTGTAGTAACAATTGACATAAACAACATTAGAATTATTGCACCAGGTACAAAATCAATTCCATATTGAAGTGGCATTGGAAGTGCAAACCATGATGCGGAAGCAATTTTTCCGTAGTTAACCATTCCTAGTGCTGCTGCAACTATGAAACCGGCTACTATTCCAATTAAAATTGATCCTGCAGAAGCCATCCCTTTGCCTCTAAGATTAAAAAAGATAGCAACTATAAACACTGTGAAAGCAACCGTTAAATGATTTGCATTTGCAAAGATTTCAGGTTTATTATTCATTAACCATCCACCTCCACCAGCATACATAAAACCAACTTTAAGCAAACTAAATCCGATCATTAACACAACTATACCAGTGACTAATGGTGGGAATAGATGCCTTATTGGTTTTAAAACTTTTCCAATAAAAATTTGAAAAATTCCTCCAATGAATGCTGCTGTAAATACTGCACCCAATCCTGCTGCTTTAAATGGTAGCATGATTGGTATAAACGCAAAACTTGTTCCTTGAACAATAGGAAGTCTTGCACCAATTTCTTTATAACCAACTGTTTGGATAATTGTTGCAACTCCCGCAACAAACAAAGCCATTTGAATCAAAAATATTTTTTGTTCAGGCGTTTGACCAAAAACTCCAGCCACAATAATAGGAACAGTTATATTGCCAGCAAACATTGCTAATACATGCTGAATTCCTAAAGGTATGGATTTATTTAATGGAAGTTTTTTGTCTGGACTGTTTGTAGAGCCCGATTTTATTTTTCTTGAAGCCATATAACCTCCGTCGTTATCTTAATTGAGGGTACATTATTGGTTATAAATTAATATAAAAAAAACCTTTAGTTTAGAATAGATCTATTCTTAGTAGTTTTTAAAACCTATAATGAACAGATTTGTTTCAACTAAAAAGGTTTAAAAACAACCGTTAGATGCGAAGCCAACAACTATTTTTTCTGGATTTATTTCAAATCTTCTTTCACAAGGAAAACCATATTTTTTTGTATTGTATATCATTACAAAGTTTCCCATTTCATTCTCGAAATCCTCGTCTGGTTTTCCCAACTCCATTTGCAATTTAGTTGCAGATTGACCAATATACTCACTTAACATCTTGTTCTCTTTTTCGATAACTGCATCAGTTTTTTTTTTAACTGTTTGACAACCTGAAAAAAAAATTATTAAAATTAAAAGACTTATTGTTGATTTAAATTTTGACATAACTTTAAATTACATTTTTTTAAATTAATTATTAACTTTAAAGTTGTATAAATAATTTATCTACAATTATTATTATTATCTTTAATTATATTAACAAATGTGTTCTTTATTTGATAATTCAAGCATATGAATGAAAAAGCCCTAGAAACGATACTAAACGTATTTTTAAAAGAGGTTTTGCCCCTTACTGAAAAGGGTGTTGCTAAAGGTAGTAAAGTATTTGGAGCTGCTATAATTAAAAAAGATGATTTATCTGTTGTAATTGCTGAAACAAACAATGAGATAGAAAATCCATTGTGGCATGGAGAAATGCATGCACTTAAAAAATTTTATGAGTTGGATGCAAATACAAGACCGAATGAAAAAGAATGCATGTTCTTAAGTTCTCATGAACCCTGCAGTATGTGCTTAAGTGCAATCACATTTTCAGGGTTTGATAATTTTTATTTTCTTTTTCCTTACAATGACACAAATGATGAATTTAATATTCCACATGATTTAAATATACTCAAAGAAGTATTTAAAATTAATGATGGAGAATATAATAAAGAAAATTCGTACTGGAAAAGTCAAAATATAAATTTGCTGATTGAAAAATTACCCACTTCTAAAAAAGAAAAGATTTTAAGTCAATTAAGAGAAATTAAAAAAAAATATCAAAAATTGTCAAATCAATATCAGGAAAATAAAGATGGGAACTCTATACCATTAAATTAATTAATGAATACAAATCTTAAAATTTCAAATGTAACTAAAATATATCCTGGTTGTGTTGCAAACGACAATGTTTCACTCGAGTTTAATAGTGGTAAAATTTATGCTCTTCTTGGAGAAAATGGTGCTGGAAAATCTACACTAGTTAAAATTTTATCAGGTGTCATCATTCCTGATGAAGGAAAAATTTATTTAAATGAAAATAATCTAAATCTTAATTCGCCATCAGATGCAAAGAAAAATGATATTGGAATGGTATTCCAGCATTTTAATCTTTTTGAAACTTTGTCTGTGTTTGAAAACTTAATAATAGATTCAGATGAACAAAGAGAAAGTTTAAGAGAAAAAATTGATTTAATTATGAAAAAATACAATTTTCCAATTGATCTTGATATTCCTGTATTAAATCTGTCAGCAGGTCAAAAACAGAAAGTAGAAATAATAAGATGCCTAATAAGAAATCCAAAAGTTTTAATTATGGATGAGCCAACATCTGTATTAACAGAACAAGAAACAAGTGAATTATTTTTATCTTTGAAAAAATTCTCAGAAGAAGGAATTTTAATTATTTATATTACACATAAACTAAAAGAAGTTATGCAGCTTTGCGATGAAGTTGCGGTAATGAGAAGAGGAAAGTTGGTCTCTGTAAGTGAAATAAAGAATGAAAACATCGAGTCACTTGCCAACAAAATGGTGGGTCAGAACCTAAAAACAATTAAGAAAAAAAAAGCAAAAACTTCATCAGATCAATTGATTAAGATAACTAATCTCAATTTTACAAGTGAAGATCCTTTTGAAACAAATTTAATGGATATTAATTTTTCTGTTAATCGAGGGGAGTGTTTGGGAATTGCTGGTATATCAGGAAATGGCCAAAGTGAATTATTTCAAGTATTAAGCGGTGAAATTATTTCGGAAAAAAAATCTATTGAATTTAATAATAATTACATAGGAGATTTAAATCCTCAAGAAAGAAGAGAATATTTGATGGCCTTTTCTCCAGAAGATAGACTTGAGCAGGCTGCAATTCCACAAATGAAAATTTTTGAAAATGTGGCTCTAAACAATTTTAAATCATCAAATTTTTTTAATAATGGATTAATAAATGAAAACAAAATTAAAGAACATTCTAAAAAAATAATTTCTGACTTTAATGTTAATACGGATAACATAGAATTAAAAAGCCAATTTTTGTCTGGAGGAAATTTACAGAAATTAATTATTGGTAGAGAATTAATAACATCTCCTGATTTATTAATTTGTTTTAATCCAACATGGGGTCTGGATGTTGGAGCGATAAATTATATCCATGAAACATTGATTAAAATCAATGAACAAAATAAATCAATTATATTAATATCTACAGACACTGATGAGTTATTAAAATTAAGTGACAAAATTTCAGTAATTCATAAAGGAAAATTGTCAAAAATTATGAATGCTGAAGAAGTTACCTCTGAAAAACTTGGAATACTAATGGGAGGAGCAAATTGATTAAAATCGTAAAAAGAGATCAACCATCAAAAGCTATTTTTTTCTTTACACCTGTATTGGCTATTTTTCTAACATTAGTAGCGGGAGGTTTGATTTTTTTTATTTTAGGTTTTAAACCATTTGAAGCTCTTAAATTTTTTTTCATAATTCCAATTGCAGATAAATATGGTTTTAGCGAATTACTATTAAAAGCTACACCGCTTTGTTTAATAGCAATCGGTTTATCTTTTTGCTTTAAAAGCAATAACTGGAATATTGGAGCTGAGGGTCAATTAACTTTCGGGGCGATAGTTTCTGGGGGAGTTGCATTATTGTTTTATGAGCAAGAAGGGTTTTACATTCTTCCAATAGTAATTTTAGCTGGTGCAATCGGTGGTATGCTGTACGCATCAATACCCGCAATCTTAAAAACTTACTTTAATACAAATGAAATATTAGTAAGTCTTATGTTGGTATATGTTTCAAAATTAATTTTGGACTATCTTGTTGTAGGTCCTTGGAGCAATCCAGAGGGATTTAATTTTCCTGAAACGAGACAGTTTAGTGACTCAGCTAAACTTCCGCTGTTATTTGAAGGACTGAGAATTCACGCAGGAATATTTTTAGCTTTAGCTGCAGTCGTCATTAGTTGGTTTGTTTTTTATAAAACATATTTAGGGTTCCAAATGAAAGTTTCAGGTTTTAGTTTAAAGACAGCAAAATATGCAGGATACAAAGGTAAAAAAATGATCATCCTCGTTTTTTTAATAAGTGGTGCTTGTGCGGGTCTAGCTGGTGTTGGAGAAATAACTGGACCTATTGGACAGCTTCACAGAGAAATTTCACCAGATTATGGTTTTACTGCAATAATTGTAGCATTTTTGGGCCGTTTGCATCCTGTTGGTATCATCTTTGCATCTCTAGTTGTTGCAATTACTTATCTTGGTGCTGAAACAGCGCAAATATTTATGCAAATACCTAAATATACTGGTCAGGTCTTTCAAGGAATGATTTTATTTTTTCTTCTTGCATCAGACTATTTACTGTTTTTCAAAATTAAATTTATAGGTTCAAAAAAATGATCATCGATATAAATTTTGTTGGACTGATAATTGCATCAATCATGGCCTCTGCTGTTCCTTTGATTTTAGCTTCTTGTGGCGAACTGATTACAGAAAGGTCTGGTGTCTTAAACCTTGGTGTTGAAGGAATGATGATTATTGGTGCTATTTCAGGTTTTGCATTAATGACTGTTACAGGAAGTTTGATCGTTGCAGTTTTTGGTGCAATGTTAGCTGGAGTTTTAATTTCAACTATTTTTGCATTCCTTACTCAAACATTAATTACAAATCATGTTGCTACCGGTTTAGCGCTTACCATATTTGGAATTGGCATATCAGCGATGATAGGAAAAAATTTTGTAGGAATTCCTGGAAAAGAATTTCCAGTTTTATTTGAAAGTTTAAAAGATACAATACCGCTTATAAGTCCAATATTGTTTGGACATTCAATTGTTTTTTATTTTGCTTTTGCTCTACCTTTCATGACTAACTATTTTTTAAAAAAAACAAAAATAGGATTAATAGTAAGAGCTGTGGGAGACTCACCTGAGTCCGCATCTAATCAGGGAATAAATGTTAGATTAGTTCGTTACGCTTGTATTCTTTACGGAGGCGCAATGAGTGGACTTGCTGGATCATATTTATCAATGATTTATACTCCACAGTGGATTGAAAATATGACAGGCGGTAGGGGCTGGATTGCATTAGCTCTTGTAGTTTTCTCGACATGGAACCCAATTAAAATTTTAATTGGAGCAATGATTTTTGGAGGATTGACAATTATTCAATTTCATATGCAAGCAATAGGAGTAAGAATTCCTGTACAATTTTTAACAGCTCTACCTTACATAGTTACAATAATAGTTTTAGTTGTAATTTCTCGTGATAGTAGAAAAATAAGACTAAGTACTCCAAGTTCTCTGGGGAAATCTTTTCATAAAGACAATTAATTTAAAAATAATCATTTTTTTTTAGATATTTTAATTTAAATTTAAATAATTAAAAAATCAAAAGGGGAAATAAATTTATGCATAAATTTTTAATTCGTTCTTTCGTCTCTTCTTTAGTTTTATTATTTACATTAACTGTGGCTGCAGTTGCAAAAGATGTTAAAGCAGCATTTGTTTATATTGGTCCAACTGGTGACCATGGATGGACATATCAGCATGATGTAGGTAGAAAAGCTGTTGAAGCTGCCGGATTTAAAACAACTTACGTAGAAGGTGTTCCAGAAAGTGCCGATGCTGAGAGGGTTCTTAGACAATTAGCTAATTCTGGTCATGATGTTATCTTTACAACTAGTTTTGGATACATGAATCCAACTAACAAAGTTGCAAAGGAGTTTCCAAATGTAAAATTTGAACATGCTACTGGATACAAAAGAGAACATCCAAATGTTTCAACATACGCAGCTAGATTCTACGAAGGTAGAACTATCTTAGGAACAATTGCTGGAACTATGACAAAATCAAATGTTATCGGTTATGTTGCATCTTTTCCAATTCCTGAAGTTATCAGGGGTATCAATTCATTTACTTTAGCAGCTCAAAAAGTTAACCCAAATATTAAAACTAAAATTGTTTGGGCTTTCACTTGGTACGATCCAGGTAAAGAAGCAGAGGCAGCAAAAGCTTTAATCGATCAAGGTGCTGATGTAATTGCTCAACATACAGATAGTACTGCTATTGTTCAAATGGCTGAAAAAGCTGGAGTATATGCTTTTGGACAAGCAAGTGATATGGACAAGTTCGCTCCTAAAGCTGTATTGACTTCAGTTGAAAACAATTGGGGGCCATACTATGTAGACAGAGTTAAAGCTGTTGCGAACGGTACATGGAACCAAAAAGATACTTGGCATGGTATTGGAGATGGTATGGTTGTGATATCAGATTTAGATTCACAAATGCCAGCTGACCTAAGATCAAAAGTTAAAAAACTTCAGGCAGATTTAGCATCTGGTAAAGTTCATTCTTTCACAGGACCAATTTATGACCAGAAAGGTAATTTAATGGTTGCTGAAGGAAAAACTGCAGATGATGGAATGCTTGCAGGAATGATGACTTACGTTAAAGGTGTTGAAGGAGATATACCTAAGTAATAAGTTTTCATTTAAAAAATTTAAAAGGCCGGTTTTTTAACTGGCCTTTTTTTTATATCTGATGTTTTTTTTTGATTTCCTCAATCCTTAATTCTTCATAAATTTCAAAGGGCTGTACTATCCAAGGATTGTCTGGAAGTTTATTTGCACAAAAGTCTGGCTCAAATGTTGATTTCTTTTTTTTAAATAATGTTGCAGTTTTAATGTCTTCTATTTTATCTTTAATAGGTTCATATTTTTTTAACCAATCTATACTTTTGTTAAAAGTAATTCCTGTGTCAGATAAATCATCACACAAAAGTATTTTTCCACCCATATTAGGTGCTATCGAACTCATTTCTCTTGAAAAAACAATATCACCCTGCTCATCCTCTACACCTTTACCACTGTAAGACTCGACTGCAAGATACGCGCATTTTAATTTAAAAATTCTACTTAAAACATCTATCATCGGCGCTGCTCCACGCATTATGCCAACTAGTATTGTTGGTTTATATCCACTCTCATCAATTTGGATTGCTAGTTTCTCAACAGTTTTGTTATACTCGTCCCAGCTGACAATCATTTTTTCAGACATAATTTTTTATATCTAGTTATTTAAATAATAAAACTAAAACTGCAAGAACGATAAGTGCTATTATTGAAGAAATCAGAATATACAACCTATGAATGTTTCTTCCTCTTAAATTAAAATAATGTCTTGCTACACCAGAAATAATGGCAATCGCACATAATATTAACCAATTATATTGATGATAAACTAAAAAGCTCGAATGCCCAGAAAGCATTATAAACAACACTAAAAAAGTTGAATAATTATTGTGAATTGACCGTTGTTTAGCTGCCAAAGATAAACTCATATCAAATTTTTCGCCTCTTTCGCTACTACTAATTATGTTCATTTGATTAGGTATAATTACTGTGAAAACATTACCAAACATATTTGTACCAATTATTAATCCAACACTCAAAATTGCAAATTTAGGTCCAAATAATTTTGTAAGACCAAAAGATACTAGCGTTAACAAAATTATTCCTGTTGATATAAATAAAATATTATTCTCAATTAATTTTGATTTACATAAAAGATCATAAATGAACCAAGCGACAATCAATGATAAAAGCGAGATAATAATAGCATAACTAGGAGGCATTAACAGAACACGCTTATCAACCATTAATACGCCAGCGTTATAATAGTAAATTACAACTAATAGCAACATTCCAGTTACAAAGGTTAAATAACTTTGCCATTTGAAGATTACTAATCTATTTAAGTAATCTTGAGGTGGAGATGTTTTTAACCTTGAAAGTTTATAAAAAAAACCAGAATGCATGAGATATCCTTCACCATCGACATCATCACTTGTAATATTTTTATTTAAATTATTATCTAAATAATTAAATAAAAAACTATTACCTACCCATAATATTGCAAATAATACATGGCCCCATCTTAGAATAACTTCTAACCATTTTATTGTATAAGGTAAAAATTCCATCAATATTTTATTTTATCTACTTTTTTATTCCAAATTTCAAATGCTTTTAAAGCTTCATCTCTAAGCATTTGTACCATTTTAATTTTCCTATCATCAATTTTTTTTGGAATTTCTGAATAAATAAAGGAGTCATCAAAATCTATATTTTTTGCATCTTCTCTGGTGTTTGCATAATATATTTTATCTAATCTTGACCAATAAATTGCTGAAAGGCACATCGGGCAAGGTTCGCAAGATGTATAAATCTCACATCCAGAAAGATCAAAAGTATTTAAATTTTTACAGGCTTCTCGAATTGCTACTATTTCTCCATGAGCAGTTGGATCATTTGAAGAAGTAACTTTATTTGAACCCTCTGCAATAATCTTATTATCCTTAACTATAACACTTCCAAATGGGCCACCAATAGTATTCGCACTATTTATTGAAAGTTCAATTGCTTTTGTCATAAATTTTATTTTATCTTCCATTTTAATTTTTTATTTTATTTTTAATTTTGTTAATGCTCATTAAAATTCTTTCAGGTGTTGCTGGTGCATTAAGTTCTGGCGCAAACTGATAATTTCCAATTGAAGCAACTGCATCTTTAATTGCATAAAAAACACTCATGGCTAGCATCAAAGGAGGTTCACCAGTTGTTTTTGCTTTATTAACAACTTTTTCTTTATTTAATCCTTCCTTAAAAATTTCTACATTGAATTTTTTTGGAATATCACTTACTGCAGGTATTTTGTAAGTCGATGGAGAAAAAGTTGTAATCTGCCCGTCTGATTTCCACTTCAATTCCTCTATTGTTAACCATCCTTGTCCTTGCACAAAACCACCCTCTATCTGGCCCAGTTCTAGCGCCGGATTTATTGGTTTGCCAGCATCATGTAAAATATCTACCCTTTCCAGTATATTTTCACCCGTCAATGTATCTACAGTTACTTCCGAAACAGCTGCTCCATAACAAAAGTAATAAAAAGGTCTTCCTCTAAATTTTTTTTTATCAAAATTAATTTTAGGTGTTGAATAGAAGCCAGATGATGAAAGAGAAATTCTATTTAAATATGCTTCTTGAATTATGCTTTTAAATTCAAATTGTCTGTTTCCAAATATTATAAATTGATCTTTATAGACTGCCTCTTGATTATAGATTTTATATTTTTTCTTAATAAATTTTTCTAAATTTAATTTTATTTTTGCTACTGCATTTAATGCTGCGGCTCCGTTAAGGTCTGTAGTTGATGAAGCGGCGCTAGCTGAAGTATTTGGTACCTTAGCTGTGTTTGTTGATGAAATATGAACTAAATTATATGGTAATCCTAGAGAATTTGCCACTAATTGAGCTATTTTTGTATGGGTCCCCTGACCCATTTCAATTCCTCCATGATTTAAATGAACACTTCCATCTGTGTAAATATGAACTAAGGCTCCAGCTTGATTTAAATGAATTGTAGTAAATGAAATACCAAATTTTAAAGGTGTAATGGCTATACCCTTCTTTCTAAATTTATTTTTTTCGTTAAATTTTCTTATGTCCGAATATCTTTTCTTGTAATTAGATTTACTTTCTAATTTTTTAAATATTTCATTAATGACATTATCTTCAACAGTCATTCCATAATGTGTTACATTTCTTTTATCTTTTTGATAAAAATTTTTCTTTCTGACTTCTATAGGATCTTTTTTTAAATACCTTGCGATATTATCTATAATATTTTCAATAGCCATCATCCCTTGATTTCCACCAAAGCCTCTAAATGCAGTTGAGGTTGGAATATTTGTTTTACATAAATTATTTATTATCTCAATATCTGAAATATAATATGCATTGTCCACATGAAGCAAAGCTCTCTCGTTTATTGCTGCTGATAAATCAGGTGACATTCCACAATTAGAAGATAAATTTATTTTTAATCCTTCAATGATACCTTCATCATTAAAACCAACTTCATATTCAGATAAAAATTCATGTCGCTTTCCAGTTAAAATTATATCATCATCTCTATCTAATCTTAATTTAACTGGTTGCCCTGATTTTTTTGCCAATAACGCACAAATACATGCTGTCATGAAATTTGTTTCCTTTCCTCCAAACCCACCTCCAATTCTTCTAACCTCAACATTTATTGAATTACTTTTTTGATTAAACATTTTTGCAATTAGTTGTTGTGTTTCTGATGGATGTTGCGTCGAACTATAAACTAAAAAATTATCATCTTCTTTAGGAACAACAAAAGCTGCCTGGCCCTCTAAATAAAAGTGCTCTTGGCTTCCAGTTGTAAAATTACCTTTTAAATTGTTTTTTGAATTTGTTATTTTTTTAGAAGGGTTACCTTTTTTAACTTTTCTAGGTTTAAATAAAAATTGCTTCTTATTTAAAGCTTCTTTTATCGTGATAACTGGTTTTAAATCTTTATAGGTGATTTTGGCTTTCAATACTGCTTTTCTAGCAAGTTCTGTGGTTGTAGCAGCCACAGCAAATAATGGCTGACCAAAAAACTCTACTTTTTTTTTAGGAAAAATTGGATCACCTTCAAAAACTGGACCCACATCATTTCTACCAGGGATATCACTTTGGGTAACTACTGTTACCACTCCTTCACTCTTTTTTACTTCAGTTAAGTCTATATTTTTGATTATTGCATGAGCTTTTTTACTTAAACCAATAGCGCCATAAATTGTATTGTTTGGTTCATTAATATCATCAGTGTACTCAGCATATCCACTCACATGCTTATAGGCACTATCATGTGGTCTTATTTCCTCAATGTAGTTCTCTTTACTCATTTAATTTACTCTTGATAACTTTTTAGAATTTATTTCTACAAAACATTTCATCAATAAATTTTTTGCAATCTCGAGTCTGTATTCTTTGCTAGCTCTCATGTCTCCAATAGGACTTAAATCTTTTTCTAAATAATTTTTTGCTAGATCAAAAGTATTGATGGTAAGAGGCTTATTTTTAAGAATTTTTTCGCATGCCTTAGCTCTTTTTGGTACAGCAGCCATGCCTCCATATGCAATATAAACCTTTTTAATTTTATTGTTGTTAATTTCAAAATTAAATGATCCACAAACAGATGAAATATCATCATCAAATCTTTTTGAGATCTTAAATGCCTTAAAAATATTTTTCTTAAAAAGCGGTATTTTTATTGAGTGAATAAATTCATTCTTTTTTAATTTAGTTTTTCTGTAATCAAGGAAAAAATTATTTAAAGGTAAAACTTTTCTTTTATTAAAACTTTGAATTAAAACCTCTGCATTCAAAGATAATAGAATTGGTAATGAGTCACCAATTGGAGATGCTGTTGCAATATTGCCGCCTATAGTTCCAACATTTCGAATTTGAACAGAGCCGTATCTCTTTAAAACCAAATAAAAATCTGGATAGTATTTTTTAATTTCTTTTTCAAATTTTATTAATGGTGTAGCGGAACCAACTTCTAAATAATTTTTACTTACCTTTATAAAATCTAATTCGTTAATTTCTTTTAAATCAATTATAAATGGAATTTCTTTTCTTTCTTTTGTAACTTTTAAAGATAAGTCCGTTCCACCAGCAAGAAAACTAAAATTAGAATGTTTTTTAATTATGTTTTTTAAATCTTTGATATTTTTTGGTGAAAAATAAATTTTATCATCTTTTTTAATATATACATTTTTGGGTTTAATTTTTTTTAATTGCTGAATAACTTTATTTTTATTTTTAGAAAATTGATCATTCTTATTTATCTTATTTAAACTTTTGGCAGCATCAATTATAGGTCTATAACCAGTACAACGACATAAGTTACCTGATATAGAATCTGTTATTAATTCATTGTTAAGACTTTTATTATTTTTAAACATTGAAAATAAAGACATAACAAATCCTGGGGTACAGAAACCGCATTGGGAACCATGAAATTTTACCATCGCATCTTGCACTGGGTGAAGTTTTCCATTTTGAGAAACCAAATCTTCAACAATTATAAGTTGCTTACCATTCAATGATGGGACAAATGAAATACAAGAATTAATTGCTTTATATTCAATTTTATTGTCGACTAATTCACCTAAAACAATTGTGCATGCACCACAACCCCCCTCTGAACATCCTTCTTTGGTTCCAGTCTTTTTTAATTCAGTTCTAATATAACTAAGTAATGTTTGATTTGGATCGGGATTTTTAATTTCTATAAGCTTATCATTTAACAAAAATTTAACAGAACTTGATATCACTTAACTACCTCTATAAGTAGAATAACTCCAAGGTGAGACAAGTAAAGGAACATGATAATGCTGTGAGGGATCTGAAATACCAAATCTGATAACAACGTCGTCCAAGAATGGTACATCGCTAGCTGAAGATGTATTTTTAAAATAATCACCAATATGAAAAACTAATTCGTATTTACCCTTAATAAAAACGTCTCCCTCTGCTAATGGGGAATTGGCTCTACCGTCATCATTGAGTTTTATTGATGTTAATTTTTTTCGTTCTGAGTTATTAATATAAAACAGGTCAACCAAAATACCTTTGCCAGGTTTACCAGAATATACATCTAAAACATGAGTTGTGAGCTTTGTCATAAAATTATAGTATCATTTAATTTCAAACTTAAATTATTTAAAGTTATATGAGAACAATAGATAACATTAACGATCTTAACAAGTCTGATTTTTTGTCTGTATTTGGTAATGTTTTTGAAAAAACTGAATCAATTGCTGTGGAAGCTTTTGAGTCAAAACCATTTAAAAACTTTGAAGATATTGTGTTTAAAATGCTTGATATTTATGAAAATTACGAAAAGAATAAAATTTTAGAGATTTTAAATGCACATCCTGAGCTTGCTGTAGCAAAAAAAATGACCTCTGAATCTATATCAGAACAAGCCTCTGCAAAATTAAACCAATGTTCTAATGATGAATATGAGGAATTTAAAAAATTAAATTCAGAATATAAAAAAAAGTTTAATTTTCCTTTTATAATTGCCGTAAAAGGTAAAGATAAACATGAAATACTTATGAATTTTAGACAAAGAATACAAAGTGATGTAGAAAGTGAATTCCTTGAAGCAAAAAAACAAGTAAAAAAAATCGCAACCTTTCGTTTGAATGAGATAAACAAAAAATGAAAAAATTTATAAGTGCAAAAATGATTAACTTAGCAGATCCAAGAATTGGATCTAAAATTATATTTAAAACTGATGATTTTTTTGCAGCTGCTCATAGAATTTTAAACATCGAAACTCCAGTTTTTAAAGATGGACTATTTGACAAACATGGTAAATGGATGGATGGATGGGAAACAAAGAGAAGAAGATCAAAAGGTTTTGATTATTTAATTTTAAAACTTGGTAAACCTGGAAAGATATTTGATATAGACATTGACACAACACACTTCAACGGAAACCAGCCCACACATGCTTCTTTAGAGGGCTGCTTAAGTAAAACAAAGCCCAATAAAAAAACAAAATGGATTTCTTTACTCAGCAAAAAAAAACTTGGGCCAAGCCGAAACCATAGCTTCAAATCAAACAACAAATCTGTTTTTAATTATATAAGACTTAACATTTTTCCAGATGGTGGAGTTGCTAGACTAAGACTTTATGGAAAAATTGAAATGGAGAAAAACTTTTTAAGTAACAAAACTATCAACCTTACATCTGTTTTAAATGGCGCTTCAATTATTGGTTGTAATAATGAACATTTTGGCAGAGCTGAAAATGTCATAGCGCCTGGTAAAGGAAAAAATATGGGAGATGGTTGGGAAACAAGAAGAAGTAGAGGAAAAAACTTTGATTGGCTTATAATAAAATTTGGAAAACCAGGATTAATAAAAAAATTAGAGATAGATACCCATCATTTTAAAGGAAACTATCCAGATAGTTGTTCAATTCAAACTGCAAGTATTTCAAAAAATCTGTCCAATAAATCAATTGTCAATAATTCAAAAAATTGGAAGTTTATTTTAAATAAGTCAAAGCTGTCAGCTCACAAGAAACATATTTTTAAAAAATTCCTAATTAAAAGAAGTAAGGAAAATTATATTAAAATAAATATCTATCCAGATGGTGGAATTTCAAGAATAAGGGCATTCGGAAATTTTGTGAAATGAAATTAATAAAAGCAAAAAAAATAACTAAAAAAAATTTTTCTAAATTTGGTCAATTAATAGATACATCTAAAAAAAATCCTATAAATATTAATGATGGTTATGCAAAAAGATTTGATAATTTAATCAATATAGATACTTCTAAAAAAAAAGGAAAAGCAATAGTTAGTATTTTTAAAGCAAAAAAAAGAAATTTTCCTATGAAAATTGACATGATGGAAAAACATCCTTTAGGAAGCCAAGCCTTTATACCAATGGAGGATACAAAATTTTTAGTATTTGTAGCACCAAGAGGAGATAAACCAGATGTAAATAAAATTCAATCCTTTGTAGTCCCCAAACAAACTGGCGTAAATTACAATGCTGGTATTTGGCACTTTCCACTGATTTCTATGAAAAATATGAATTTTCTAATTGTTGATAGAAAGGGAAAAGGAAACAATCTTGTAATTTATAAATTTAAAAAAGATAAAATTATTTTAAAAAAATGAAAAAAAAATATCCAAGAGATTTGGTAGGATATGGTTCCAAAAAAGTTAAGGTAAGATGGCCTGGTAATGCTAAGTTGGCTTTACAATTTGTACTTAATTATGAAGAAGGAGCTGAGAATTGTACCCTTCATGGTGATAAAACTTCAGAAGTATTTTTGTCAGAAATTATAGGAGCAAAACCAATTAAAGGACGACACCTAAATATGGAGTCAATTTATGAATATGGATCAAGAAGAGGCTTTTGGAGAATTCACGATTTATTTAATAAAAAAAAAATTCCACTTACTATTTTTGGAGTTGGTATGGCCTTAGAGAGAAATAAAGAAGTTTGTTCAGCTATAAAAAAAGCAAATTATGAAGTTGCTAGTCACGGGTGGCGATGGATTGATTATCAAAATGTATCAAAGAAAAAAGAAAAGAATGATATGAAACTTGCAATAAAATCTATAAAAAAAATTTTTGGCACTCAACCTGCTGGTTGGTACACTGGCAGGTGTAGTACAAATACTTTAGATTTAGTAATTGATAATGGTAATTTTTTATACTGTAGCGATACATACAGTGATGATCTTCCTTATTGGATAAAAAAAGGTAATAAAAAACAACTCATGGTTCCTTACACACTTGATAACAATGATATGAGATTTGCAACCAATCAAGGTTTTAATTCAGGTGAACAATTTTATAATTATTTAAAAGATAGTTTCGATGCTCTTTATGAGGAAGGAAAAACCTCACCAAAAATGATGTCTGTTGGCTTGCATTGTAGATTAATTGGAAGGCCTGGTAGAATACAGTCGCTTAAAAAATTTTTAAATTATATTCATAAATTTAAGGATATTTGGATTTGCAAAAGAGTGGATATAGCAAAGCATTGGATAAAAAATTATAGTTAAAATTTTTATTATTGTTCTGCAGCTATAGAAGTATAATGAGCAACTGCCTCTATTTCCTCATCAGTTAGTATACCCTCCATTGCAGGCATTACTCCTATACCGTTTCTAACTGCCATTATAATTCTTTGAATATCAGGTCTGATTTCATTTAAATTTGGACCAACCATTGCGTTCGATCCAGCATCTGAGAGCATATGGCATGCTGCACAGTTACCAGCTCCTAGAAAAACTTCTTTTCCTTTATTAAATAATTCATCAGCATTAACATAAATATTTGATGAAAAGAGCATTATAAAGAAAGCTATAAAATATTTTAAAAATAATTTTTTCACTATAAATTTGGTATCATAAATAAAAAAAACTAAAAAGATAAATTTCTTTAATGGAAAAACAGATCAAAAGAACAATTTTAGAACAAGGAAGAGACTGGTTCGAATCTGATAGAAAAGTAATACTTGCAAGAGTAATACAGACATGGGGTTCTTCTCCTTGCCCAGTTGGAAGTAACATGATTGTTAACGACAAAGGCGAATTTTTTGGATCTGTTTCCGGGGGATGTGTTGAAGCAAATGTAATAGAAGAATGCTTAGATTTGTTAAAAAATAATAATTCATTTAAGCAATTAGAATTTAAAGTATCTGATGACAACGCCTGGAATGTGGGCCTTGCCTGTGGAGGTGAAATCAAAATTTATATTGAGAAAATAAATTCATGAAATTAGAAATGCTCAATGAAATAATTCAAAAAAAATCTTCTAGTCAAAATTTTGCTTTACTTACAAATCTGACAAATGGGAATAGTGAAATTTTTGAATTTGGTAAATTGTTAAGTAATGATTTTGAAAGTTATAAAAAACAAATAGAGAATTATCATAGTTTAAAAAAAAATGGAGTAATTGATGGTACTCAAATATTCATTCAAAATTTTACAAAACCAATAGAGGTTATTATAGTAGGGGCAGTTCATATTGCTCAATATTTAGTTGATTTATTTAAAAATCTGAATTTTGTAATCACAATAGTTGATCCTAGAAAATTTTTTATTACTGACGAAAGATTTCCAAATGTAAAAATTATAAATGATTGGCCTGAAGAAATTTTTAAGAAATTAGAAACAGACTCTAATAATGCTTTAATCACTTTAACTCATGATCCAAAAATAGATGATCCAGCATTAAAGCATGCACTGAAAAATAAATTTTTTTATATTGGGGCGCTTGGAAGCAAAAAAACTCATACCAAAAGATGTCAAAGATTAAAGGAGAGTGGATTTACTGAAGAAGAAATAGCTTCCATACACGGCCCAATAGGCATTAAACTTGGAGGAAAATCTGGTCCTGAAATAGCTCTCTCAATTGTTTCACAACTTGTTCTGGAGTCTAACAAATTATTATTGAACTCTAAAAAATAAAAAAATAAATTGATTAAATGAAAAAAGGTTACGTTGTTTGTGTTTACGAAAATATAAAAGACCAAGAACTTTTAAATAATTATGCATCAAAATCAAAAAGTGCTGTTGATAAATATAAGGGTATTTTTTTGGTAAGAGGAGGAAATAAGATTACAACTGAAGGAAAAGAATTTGTTAGAACAGTAGTAATCGAATTTGAAACATTTGATATAGCTAAAAAATTTTTTTACTCAGAAGAATATCAAGCTGCACATGCTATCTTAGCTAATAGTGTTATTAGAAATCATCAAATAATCGAAGGCACTTAATATTGTATTGGCTCGGGATCAATACTTCTCCATAAATACCAAGTAGCAACTGAACAATATGGTGAAAATCTTTTATTCAGTAACCTTACGTAAGATTCTGGTGGTAAATACTTCTTATTATAATTTTTTGAAATAGCTCTTAATAAACCAATATCTTGTATAGGCCAAATATTAGGACGATTGTAAGTAAACAATAAAATCATTTCAGCTGACCATCTTCCAATTTGTCTTAATTTAGAAAGATAAATTATAGCATCTTCATCTGACATGCTTGGAATTATTTTTGGATTAAATGTTTTACTCAATACTTGTTCTGCTAAACTTTTTATACCTTTTACTTTTTGTCTACTTAATCCACAGCTTTTTAATTGAGAGCTAGAGAGTTTGCTTACTGTTTTTGCATTGATTTTATTTTTACACTTTTTTTTAAACTTTAAAAAAACTGAGTTAGCAGCAGCTACACTAATTTGTTGACCAATAATACTTTTGCAAAGAGAGAAAAAAACATCTCTTCTTGAAGTGAGAACAGTTTCTGATGGTGACTTATATTTTTTAATTAGAGAAGACATAATTTTATCTTTTTTTGACAGATATCTTTTGGCTGTGTTCCAGTATGGAGGAATTTTACTCATGACGTGAAACTGATAACTTTTTTTTCAAATACATCTCTCTTCTAAATATAATAATAGATGAAACAATAACCAATAAAGCACCTAATAAAGTTTTAGAAGTTGGTATTTCATTCCAAATAAAATATCCAAATATTATTGCAAATACTAATCCAAGATATTTTAAAGGAGAAACCAAACTCACTTCTGAATATTTATATGATTGTGATAGCCATAAATTTGCAAGACCACCTAATATACCAACCATTGATAGCAAAAATAAATCAAGTAAAGTTGGCAAGATCCATCCCTGATAAAAAGATAAAAAACTTAGAAGCATTATCGAGAATGAAAAGAAAAAACTAATTAACCATGCAGGCTCGGTTGAGGATAATTTTCTTATAGCAATAGCAACATAAGATAGACCTAAGCAAAAAATTATTGGATAAATATAATATAAATTTAAAGAGCTAAAACCTGGTTCAGTTATGAAAATTATACCAACAAATCCAACTAAAACCGCTAACCATCGATAAAGGCCTACTTTTTCATTTAATAAAAAAATTGAAAATATAGTGATAAATATTGGTGCTGCAAAAGAAATACTTACGACAGTTGCTAAAGGTAAATTTCTTAATGCTACAAATATAGAAACCAAAGCAATTAATCCTGCCAAACATCTTTTAAAATGAAGAAATGGTCTAGTTGTTTTATAAAAATCTAAATATCTGTCTTTAGGAATAAGAAATAAAATAGGAATTATTCCACAAAATCCTCTAAAAAATAATACTTGTCCAACAGGATAATCATCAGACCATTTAACAATCACATCCATAAGTGAAAATGCGCATACCGATATGAACATGTAAAAAAAGCCTAATTGATTTTTTGATAGCATATGATTAACTCTAAATTAATTAAGTTAATAATCAATGGAAATAGCAATTTTAGGATTGGGGTGTTTTTGGGGACCAGAAATTAAGTTTAGTAAAATTGATGGAATTATAAAAACAGAGGTAGGTTATTGTGGAGGTAACAATGCTGAAACAAATTACAAAGAAGTATGCTCTGGTACAACTAATCATGCTGAGGTGGTTAAGTTAGATTTTGATCCAAAAGTTATATCTTATGAAAAAATTCTTGAATATTTTTTTGAAATTCATGACCCAACAACCTTAAATTCTCAAGGACCAGATTTTGGAACTCAATATAGAAGTGAAATATTTTATTTAAATGATCAGCAAAAAATTATTGCTGAAAAAATGATAGAAAAAGAAAACCTCAAATTATCAGGAAAAGTTGTAACTAAAATTTCTTTAGTTAAAAATTATTGCCCAGCTGAAGAGTATCATCAACGATATTTGGAAAAAAGATAAAATGTCATTAGTTGATGCAAATTGGTTAGAAAATAATATTGAAAAAGTAAAAATTATTGATTGTTCATGGCATATGCCTCAAGCTCAAAGAAACGGTTTTGACGAGTATAATAAAGAACATATTCCAAATGCTATTTTTTTCGATTTAGACAAAAATTCTAAATTAGATACTGATTTACCTCATATGCTAACTGATACTAAATCTTGGGAAAAAATAATGAGTAACATGGGTATAGAAAATAATGATAGAATAGTAGTTTACGATAACTCTGATATTATTAGCTCTTGTAGATGTTGGTACAATTTAATTTATTATGGTCATGATCCTAAATTAGTTCATATTCTAGATGGTGGATTAAAAAAATGGAAAATAGAAAATAAATCTACAGATAACAAAAATGTAACCACTCTAATTTCTAAGTACACATGTAAAGAAAATATACAACTTGTTAAAAATAAAAAACAAATAGATGAAAATATTGATAAGCAAGAATTTAATGTTGTTGATGCCAGAAGTAGAGAAAGATTTGAAGGCAAAGTTGCGGAGCCAAGAAAAGGTCTAAGAAGTGGATCAATAAAAAATTCTTTTTGTTTACCCTTTTCTGAATTAATAAATGAAGACCACACTTTTATTAGTAAAGACAAAATAATGGAAAAATTTAAGTCATTTAAATTTGACCAGGATAAAAATATAGTATTTTCATGTGGTTCTGGAGTGACCGCAAGTGTATTGGCACTAGCTTATTCTTTAATAAATGCTAAATATATGCCGACTATTTATGATGGCTCTTGGGCGGAGTATGGAAAAAACTAGAATATGAAAACATCTACAAAAATAACAAGTATAGTAATTATATTCTTCCTAATCATTGCTACTGTGATTATCGGTCGAACAATGATTGGAAATCATTTTAAGAAAAAATTTAGTAAAAGACCTCCTCCTGGAATAATAGTAACTACAACTCAAGAAAGAGTTTTTGAAAATGTAATTAGTACCTATGGGACTGCAGCTCCAGTTAAAACACAGTCATTTAAGGTTGAAAAGTATGAAATTCTTAAACCAATAAATTTTAACAAAAAGGTTAAAAAAGGTGATGTTATTGCTAATCTAAAAAATAGAAAAATTATTGCTCAATTTGATGGAGTTATTGGAAAAAGAGAATTCTCTGAAGATTTAGAAGTATCAAAATCTTCCTTGTTGATTAATCTTGAGGATACTAGCTCATTATATTGTGATGTTGATATACCTGAAATTTTTGTTCCATTTATAAAAGTTGGTTTGCCTGTTGATATAAAGTTCTCAGGATACAAAAATAAAATTTACAAAGGTGAAGTTGATTCTTTTGCAAGCAGAATAAGTCAAGACACCAGATCTTTAGCTACAAGAATAAAGATGGACAATAAACCTGGAGAAATATTACCAGGTTCATTTTTAGAAATTTCAATTAAGTATAATGTAAGAGATGGTTTAAGTGCACCTGATACAAGCACAATAGTCGAAGGTGAGAATATATTTATATATAAAGTTGACGAAAAAAATAAAGTAATGAAAACAAACGTTACTATAGGTGATAGATATTTAGGATTTGTAGAGATTTTAGATGGATTAAATAAAGGTGATAAAATTGTTGCAGAGGGAACAAAAAAAGTTAGACCAAACTTAACAATCAGACCTATTGAAAAAGGTGCAAAGAAAAAACAAGGAAATTCTGGCTGGGGTAAAAAAAAGGGATCAAAAAAAGCTGAAGAAAAAAAAGGTAGATTTGATTGGTTAAAAAATATTTTTAAAAAATCCGAAAAAGAAAAAAAATAATTAAATGTATATAACCGAAGTTAGTATTAAACGTCCTGTTGTTGCTTGGGTAATGTCTTTAATACTAATTATTTTTGGGATATTTGTATTTGCAGAGCTACCTGTTCGAGAACTTCCAGATGGAATACAGCCCCCCGTAGTTCAGGTTCAAACAGATTATAAATCAGCATCAGCAGAAATTGTTGACGAAGAAATAACACAAAAACTTGAAGATGTTATAGGCGGTGCAGAAGGAATTAAAAACATAGACTCTAGCTCTTTGAATGGAAGAAGCAGAATTAATATTCAATTTAATACTGATATAGACTTAGACGATGCAGCAAATGACATTAGGGAAAGAGTTGCGCGTGTTGTTGATAATTTACCTAGCGAAGCTAATCCACCCCAAATTCTAAAACAAGCCGCAGGTTTTACGACTACTATGTGGGTAGCACTTACATCTCCTACATGGAACGA
The DNA here is from genome assembly GCA_003279765.1 of Pelagibacteraceae bacterium AG-390-M19. Lineage (GTDB taxonomy): Bacteria > Pseudomonadota > Alphaproteobacteria > Pelagibacterales > Pelagibacteraceae > Pelagibacter. Next base: position 27,319 of record QCHC01000004.1, read on the forward strand.
TCTAGATCTTGGAGATTATGCTGAAAGATATCTTATAGATGCATTTTCAAGTGTTCCAAATGTTGGTAGAATTTTAGTTGGTGGACTAAGAGAGCTGAGTGTAAGAGTATGGATAGACCCTATCAAATTAGCAGCCAATAACCTGACAATTCAAGAAGTTGAAAGAGCTTTAAGAAATGAAAATCTTAATATTCCTGCTGGTACGTTAGAAGCAAATAATAAAGATTTAACTTTAAATATAGATAAATCTTATTCAAACATCGATACTATTAAACAACTTCCTCTTAGGAAAAATAAAGACAAAGTAGTAATACTATCTGATGTAGCAAATATTGAGTTTGGACCTGTTTCAGAAAAAACGTTATTCAAAGCACAAAGTAAAAATGCCCTAAACCTAAAAACTGTTGGAATTGGTATTTATGCTAAAAGTGGAGCTTCAACAGTAGAGTTATCAAATCAAATTAAAGTTAAAATAAAAGAGCTTAATAAATCACTACCAGATGGATTAAATTTGGAAATAGCTTTTAATAGAGCAACATATATTGGTGCTGCAATCGAAGAGGTTTACAAAAGTTTAATTATTGCTTTTGTTTTAGTGGTTTTAATAATTTATCTTTTTCTTGGAAATCTTAAAGCTGTCATAGTACCAGCTGTAGCTCTTCCAGTTAGTTTGATTGGTTCATTTCTTGGATTGTACATTTTTGATCTTTCCATAAATATTTTTGTATTATTAAGTTTTATTTTAGCAATAGGAATAATTACTGATGACTCTGTAATTATGACTGACGCTATTTATACAAGAATAGAAAATGGAGAAACACCATTAGTCGCTGCTTATAGAGGTTCAAAACAAATTACTTTTGCAATTATTGCAACTACATTAATTTTAATTGCAGTGTTCTTACCGCTAATTTTTATTAAAGGAATATCTGGAACATTATTCAAAGAGACAGCGATAGCATTATCATTTTCGATTGTAGTATCATCTTTTGTAGCACTAACTCTGTCTCCAATGCTTGGAAGTAAGTTTTTAAATAGAAAAGAAAAAATTAATTTTTTAGTTAAAAAATTTAATAATGGATTTAAATCTTTTACTGGATTTTACATTGACTCACTTAAGTACTGGATAAACAGGCAAAAAACGATTTCGATATTTATTATTTTTATAATTGCTGCATCTACATATCTTTTTAATTTTTCAAAAAAAGAATTATTACCTATGGAAGACAGAGGTTCTTATTTAATAATAGGATCAACAGATGAAGGTAGTTCATTTGAGTATACTCAAGAAAAAGCTCAGATAATTGAGGGTAGAATATTAAGATTACTACAGGCAGAAGATAGTCCATACGAAAGACTAATTATGAGAGTTCCTGGCTTTGGAAGATCTGCTACCACTTACAACACTTTTATAATAATTGCTTTACTTGACGAATGGAAAAATAGAGAAAAAAATAGTCAAACTGTATTAAGGGAAGCTATTGGACAAGTAGTTTCAGTTCCAGAAACTTTTGCTTTTCCAATATCCCCACAAGGAATAAGAGTTTCAAGCTACAACAAGCCTGTTCAAATGGTTATTTATGGGTCAAGCTATGAAGAATTAGAGGACATTCAAAATAGTGTTCTGAGAGAATTAAGAAAAAATAGAAATATGTTCAGAATTGAGAGTGATTATACGAAAAACAAGCCTGAAGTTAAATTAATCACCAACAAAAATCGAGCTAATGACTTAGGTGTATCGACTGAGAATATTGGTAGAACTCTTGAAACACTTTATGGAGGAAAAAGAGTTACTTCTTTTAGTAAGGAGGGAAGAGAATACCCAATTATCTTACAACAATATTTAGCTGATAGACGTGATCAAGACGGTTTATCAAAAATATTTGTAAGGTCCGAGACAACAGGAAAGCTAGTTTCTGTGGCAAGTCTTGTGGAATTTGAGGAAAAAGGAACAGCAGAGGCATTACCAAGATACAATCGGCAAAGAGCAGTTACAATTTCAGCTGCACTATCAGAAAATTACACCCTCACTGAAGCTGTTAAATATTTAGAAGAAGTAATGTTAAAAGTTGCACCCCAAAACCAGATTACTTGGAAAGGAAAATCAGAAGAATTAAAAGAAACTACAAATGAAATATATTTGATTTTTGCTTTAGCTTTATTGACTGCTTATTTAGTAATGGCAGCAACATTTAACTCTTTTGTTCACCCTTTTATAATTATTTTAACGGTTCCTTTAGCTGTATTTGGTGGTCTAGTATTTATTTTATTTTTAAATAGTTCAGTCAATATTTTTTCACAAATTGCCCTTATCATTCTTATTGGTATTTCAACAAAGAATAGTATTTTAATTGTTGATTATGCTAACCAAATAAGAACAACAGGTGTTAAAATTCAAGAAGCAGTATTGAAAGCCTGTAAGCTTAGAATAAGACCTATTATAATGACATCATTAAGCACTATGATTGCTATGATACCTTTGGTTATCGGAAATATAGGTCCTGGTGCTGGAGAAGGATCAAGATTAGCAGTTGGTGCAACTATTTTAGGTGGAATGATTATATCAACATTCTTTACTCTATATGTAACCCCAACAATGTATTTAGCATTAGCAAAAAATACTAAGCGGATTGACGCCGTAGATATAGAGCTGAAAAAACAATTAAATTAAAAAATAATATACTTACTTGTAGTTAATTTATTTTTACAATCTGATAATTGTTTTTTATAAATATTGGACTGTTTCTCAACTCTTTTAGCTAAGTTAATAACCTTATTATTTTTTTTATAATTTTTGTAATTCCCCCACCCCTCATGGTATGCAACATATTGTTTAAAAGCATCTTTCTTTGAAACTTTTAAAATTTTCTCAGTTTTGTTTGTATACCAACCAATAAAATCTACACTGTCTTTAAATCTTGTTCTTGTTGCAAATTTATTTCCTGTTTCTTCTTTGTATTGTTTCCAAGTACCTTTGACTGCTTGAGAATATCCAAAAGAACTAGAAGGTCTTTTGTAAGGGATAACTTTGAATATTTTTTGTCTTGGAGGTTTTGCCAACCTATCAAAGCTAGATTCCATCTTTATTATAGCTAATTGTAAATACACAGGTGTACCCCACTTTGCTTCTGCTTTTTTAGCATGCTTATACCAAAGATATCTTTCATTAAATATTGAGCAACCATCTGCAGTATTAGATGGAATTGATGAGCAAGCAGAAAGTAAAATAAAATTAAATAATAAAAAAAAATATTTATATTTTTGAAAAAAATATTTCATTAATCTTGTAGTTTTATTTATCAAATTAATTTAAAAGGTGAAAGATGAGTTATTTAGTTTTAGTTAGACACGGTCAAAGTGTTTGGAATTTAGAAAAAAAATTCACAGGATGGGTAGATGTTGATTTGACAGAAAATGGTAAATCTGAAGCAAAAAAAGCAGGTCAATTAATTAATAAAAATAACCTAACAATAGATCTTTATTTCTCATCTGTTCAATTAAGAGCCAAAAATACATTAAAAATAATTCAAGAAGAATTAAAGGACAATAAAGTTCCTAGTGAGGCATGGGAATTAAACGAAAGACATTATGGTTCACTTACTGGTCTAAACAAAGACGAAATGAAGGTAAAATTAGGGGAAGATAAGGTACATCAGTTTAGAAGGTCTTGGGATTTAAGACCTGATCCTCTAGACAAACAAAATCCATATCATCCATCTAATATAGAAATTTATAAAAATATTCCTGAAGATAAAATACCTAGTACAGAGTCTCTAAAAGACACTTATGAGAGAGTAATAGATTTTTACAAAAAGAAAATTGAAATCATAAATGATAAAAATATTTTAATTTCTGCACATGGAAATTCAATTAGAGCTCTTTGCAAGTACCTATTTAATTTAGATAATGATGTAATTTCAAAATTAGAAATACCAACAGGTAATCCTTTACTCATTGAAGTAAATGGAGATAAAAAAGTTTTAAATGCTAAATATTTAGACTCTGATAGAGCTAAAGATCTTTTAGTTTTTTGAAGATTTCCAAATTAGTTAAATGATAAAAACTTTGTTTGCTTTCATATCCATGTAAATCTTCGGAATCAATCAATTTGTCCCAAATTTTAGAGATTGAAAATTTTTCATTAGTTTCATTTTTAAACAATTTTTTACTTAATATCTGACAACCGATGAAAATATAATTTTTATCTAATTCCTTAGTAATAAGATTATTTTCTAAATTGAAGTCTCCCTTTAAATTTTTATCAAAACTTAAATTTTTGTTTACCAATAAAAGAATATTTTTTAATTTTTCACTAAAATAGAACTCTTCCATTTTATTAATTTCATCAAAATACTCCTTTGTCCAAACAGTATCAGGATTAAAAACTATAAAATCATTTTCATTTGAATGCTTAATTAAATTTAAAATACCGCCCCCAGTGTCTAGAATTTCTTTTCCATCCTCTATAATTTCAATATCAATATCAAAATTGTTATCTTTAAAAAATTTTGTAAAATGATCTTTTAAATAAAATGAATTTATTAAAATTTTCTTAATTCCCAAACTTTTAATCAATTGGATGCACTTTTCTAATATTGTTACATTATGTAACTCTAACAATGGTTTGGGTGTATCTAATGTTATTGGATTTAATCTTTTTCCATATCCTGCACATAATATTAACGCTGTATTTATTTTCATAATTTAATTGATAAATTCTGGAAAATTGTTTTTTAATAATAATTTTAAATCCTTAAAAATCTTATTCTGTTTTAATCTGTAATCTATCATTTTCCACGCATAAGGTATTAATTGAGTATATTTTTTTTTATCATCTCTATAAGCAAGCCTTGTAAAAATTCCAATGATTTTTAAATTTCTTAGAACTGATAGTATTTCAAAGTCTTGTTTAAATTTAATTAAGTTAATTTTTTTATTGGTTTTTATGTAATAATCAAAAATCTTTTTTTTTAATCTGTTATTAGTTTTCAATCTAACATCATCTATCAATGATGCTAAATCATAAGCCTTATTTCCAACAAGAGCGTCTTGATTGTCAATTAAACTAATTTGATTTTTAAAATACATTAAATTTGAAACATGAAAATCCCTGTGCACAAAAGTAATATTTTTATTATCAAGTTTAGATAACAATTTATTTATTTCGTTTTTAAATTTTTTTTTGAATAAAGATTTATTTTTATTTAATTTTTTTTCAACATACCAGTCGCTAAAAAGTTTTGCTTCATTATATAGAATTTTATTTTTATATAATTCAAGTTTGTAATTTTGATTTAAAAAATTTTTTATCTTTTTAGTTTTTATACTTTGTAATTTATTCAGTATATGAATAATATTTTTAAAAAATAAAAACTTATTTTTTTTTTTATTTTTTAAAACTTTAAATAATGAGACATTTCCGAAATCCTGAATTTCAATAAAGTTTTTTTTGTAATCATGACTAATCAGATTTGGTGCGGAAATTCTATTTTTTATTAAAATTTTGTTGACTGCATCATAAATTAATAAATTTTTTTTTTTTTCTTTTTTTGCATAAACAACAATAGAGTTATTTTTTTTACTTCTATAAAATGTCCTAAATGATGCATCCCCTTTAATTTTTTGCAAATCTTTTGAATTTTTCATTCTAGTATATTCTTAATCAATGCCTGTGATTTCAACACTTCTATTATTTAGCTCATTTTCATAGTTAAATTTTAATACAATAACTTTTTCCTGAATATCTTTAACTAACTCTGGCCACTCAACAAAAGTAATTAAATTATTATCTTTTTCAAATATGTTTAGATCATTTGTATCTCTTTTATTTTTAATCCTAAATAAATCGTAATGTTTTATCTTCTTGGGACCTGCTTGATATTCATTTAATAAATTAAATGTTGGACTTGAAACTTCTGTAATTGGAAAATCTGAACTTTTTTGAAATTCATTAATCAAATATTTTATAAATGTAGTTTTGCCTACACCCATTTCACCATACAAAAATATAATTTCTCCACCTTGTAAAAAATTTTTAAAACTTTCTGCTAAAACTTTTGTTGTTTCTTCTGAGCTTATATCGATCTTGCTATTTTTAATAGCGATAGGCATCTGGTTTGAATGGGCCTTCTGTTCCAACACTTATGTAATCTGCTTGTTCTTTTGATAATTTTGTTAATTTAGCCCCAACTTTTTTCAAATGTAATGTTGCTACTTTTTCATCTAAGTGCTTGGGTAAAACATAAACTTTATTTTCATAATTTTTATGGTTATGCCAAAGTTCTATTTGAGCAATTACTTGATTGGTAAAAGATGCGCTCATTACGAAACTTGGGTGTCCGGTTGCACAACCTAAATTAACTAATCTTCCCTCAGCTAAAAGGATAATTCTTTTTCCACTTGGTAATTCGATTTCGTGTACTTGGGGCTTAACTTCCGTCCATTTATAATTTTTCAATGCCTCAACTTGAATTTCATTATCAAAATGTCCAATATTGCATAAGATTGCTCTATCTTTCATATCTCTCATATGATCAGCTGTAACTATATCTTTATTTCCAGTTGCTGTAACAACTATGTCTGCTCTGCTAATGGCTTCTTCCATTAAAACTACTTCATAACCTTCCATTGCTGCCTGAAGTGCACAAATAGGATCTGCTTCAGTAACAAGAACTCTAGCACCACTTTGTCTTAAAGATGCGGCACTTCCTTTTCCAACGTCACCAAAACCAGCAACTATTGCAATTTTACCTGACATCATAACATCAGTAGCTCTTCTGATACCGTCAACTAAACTTTCTCTACATCCATATAAGTTATCAAATTTAGATTTCGTTACAGAGTCATTAACGTTTATTGCAGGAACTAATAGAGAATTATCTTTCTCCATTTTATTTAATGCTTTAATTCCAGTTGTGGTCTCCTCTGAAACACCTTTTATATCTTTCATTAAATCTTTATATTCATTGTGCATGATAGCAGTTAAATCTCCACCATCATCTAATAACATGTTTGGTTTCCAGTCAGGTTTTCCAACTATTGTTTGTTTAATGCACCACAAGTATTCTTCCTCGGTTTCACCTTTCCATGCATAAACAGGAATTCCAGCTTTTGCTATTGCTGCTGCTGCATGGTCTTGTGTAGAAAATATATTACAAGATGACCATCTAACTTCTGCTCCAAGATCTACTAATGTCTCAATTAGCACTGCTGTTTGGATGGTCATATGAAGACATCCGATAATTCTAGCACCTTTTAAGGGTTTTTCTTTAGAATACTCTTCTCTTAATGCCATTAAACCAGGCATTTCGCTTTCTGCTATAGAAATTTCTTTTCTTCCAAATTCAGCCTGAGAAATATCTTTTACTTTAAAATCATCCATAGCGAGCTTTATACAGTTAAGTTATATTTTATCAACTAAAGATTATAAAATAGGAAATTTTATTTCTATCAATGCTCCCTGCTTATCTAACCTATTGGATGCTTCAATTTTACCATCATGGAGCTCAACTAAATTTTTTACGATATTGAGACCTAGTCCTGAATGCTCACCAAAATTTTCTGGTCTATTACTGTAAAAACGATTAAAAATTTTTGAAGTATCTTTCTCTTTAAATCCTTGTCCTTCATCTAAAATTTTAACTGTAACTTTTCCTTCTAATTCATTTGATACGTTTACAATTACCTCGCTACCATCGTCACTAAATGAAATAGAATTATCTAATAAATTTGCAACAATTTGTTCAATCCTATTTTCTATTCCATTTATAAGGTACTCTGACTTTCCATCGTTTTGATAGTTTATACTTATATTTTTTTTAAATTTATAAATATTATTATAATCATCAACAACAGATTGGATAATTGGCTGTATATCTAATTTTGTCATTTGCTCTTTACTAAGAGCAACCTCATCCTTCAACATTTGTGAATAATCTGTAATTAATCTTTCAATTCTTTGTACATCATGAGTAAGAATATCTAAAAGCTTGGTCCTTTGATTTATATCTTTTGTATCTTTTAAAATTTCAGATGCACTTTTTAAAGAAGCTAATGGATTTCTTATTTCATGGACTAAATCTGTTGAAAAATTTTCTGCATGAGAAATTCGTTTTTGCAATTCATTAGTCATATCCTCCATTGAACTGGATAATAATCCTAATTCGTCATTTCTATTCTTCAAATTTTCAATTCCTGTTTTACCAGGGTTTTTTTCTTTTACTTTAATTGTGTATCCAACTAAGTTTTGAATTGGTTTAATAAAATATCTGCTAAGTACAAAAGAAAAAATTAAAATTACAAAACCAACTGATATGGCTGTTCTAATTACAAATGCCCTTCTCTCATCTATAGCTGTCTTAATCTCATTGGCATTTTCTGAGATAACTATAAAACCTAAATTATTTTCATCACTTTTTACATTTTTAACTGTTGTAACTTTAAATTGATTAAAATTCTCTTGTGTAAAAGTATAAAAATTTCCATAGTTATCTGAATTGTAATAATTTTCTAATAAATCTTTAAATGAAGCCTTTGTTTCATTATTTTGACCAGAATTATTTTCTTTATTTTCATCTTCACTAACTTCATCACTCAAACTTTCAAATTCAATTTTATCTAAACGTGTTGAAAAAGATCGCGGATCAAGATCTAGTGTATCAGTATCACCAATTAATTCTAATTTATCGTCAAAAAAAATAACTCGGTCCAAATTTTGAAAAATAAATCTTGTAGAGAATAAAAATTTTCTAATATCATTTTCCTGAAATTTTATATTTAATCTTTTAATATTATCAGTTGTATTGTTGATAATATTTATATGGTTCTCGGATTTTTTTTTTAATAAACTTGGCTCAATGTTAGTAAGATAAATAAGTGTAAATAAACCTATAATTGTAAATATTACAAAGTTTATAAATAGAAATTTTTTAAGTATAGAAAGTGTCTTTAAGTATTTACTAAACATCAGCTAACATTCCATCTATATCCACTACCATATCTAGTTTCAATAGCTGAAAAATCAGGATCTACTTTTTTGAATTTTTTTCTTATTCTTTTAACGTGACTATCAATAGTTCTGTCTTCTATATCTGTATCTTCTCTGTAAGCAATATCCATTAGCTGAGCTCTTTCTTTGATTATCCCAGGTCTTTTAGCTAATTCTTTAACAATCAAAAATTCAGTAGTTGTTAATTTGTCTGGTAATTGTTTACCATTCCACTCACATTCAAGCTGAGATGGGTCAAGTTTTAATCTACCATGTGATATTAAACTTTTATTTTCTTCTAATGAATTATTTGAGTCTTTTTTTCTTAACTGGACTCTTATTCTTTCAATCAGAACTTTAATTGAAAAACCTCCTGATTTTTTTACAAAATCGTCTGCACCTAATTTTAATCCTAGCAACTCGTCAATTTCCTCATCTTTAGATGTTAAAAATATTACTGGAAGTGAAGTTTTTTTTCTCAATTTTTTAAGTAATTCTTCTCCATCCATTTTGGGCATTTTAATATCAATAACTGCTAAGTCAGGTGGCATTCTAGTAAGACCGATTAATGCACTCTCTCCGTCAATATATGTTTGAACTTTGAAACCCTCTTTTTCTAAAGCAATACTAAGACTAGTTAGTATGTTTCTATCATCATCAATTAGAGCTATAGTTTGTGTTTGCATTTTATTTTTTAATATAAAAATATTAAATTGTTCTAAATTAGGCAATCGAATATAATTAGTGAAGCATTCCCCAATTATCACCAACATTTACATCAACTGTTAATGGTGTAGAAAAAGAGTGATAATCACTTTGAGTAACACTTGTCATCTCATTCTGTATTAACTTGACCATTGCATTTTCTTCTTTTTTTGGGACTTCAAAAATAAGTTCATCGTGAATCTGAAGAAGCATTTTTGATTTCATATTTTTTTGTTCATTTAATTTTTTGTCTAGTCTGATCATTGCTAATCTCATAACTTCAGATGCTGACCCTTGAATTGGAGCATTAATTGCTGCTCTCTCTTGAAAATTTCTAACATTAAAATTTTTATCATTAATTCCATTAAAATGAGATCTTCTTCCAAATATGTTGTTTACATAGCCACTTTTTCTACAAAACTTAATTGTACTATCCATGTAAAGTTTAATTTCAGGAAATTTAGCAAAATAAGATTCAAGAAATTCTTCAGCTTCATAATTTGAAACGTTTATTTGTTTTGCTAAACCATACTGAGAAATACCATAAATTATTCCAAAGTTTATTGCCTTGGCTTTCCTTCTATGATCTTGATTTATCTTTTTGATATCAATATTAAATATTTGGCTAGCTGTTAATGAGTGAATATCCTCATTATTTTTGAAAGCTTTTTTTAGTTCTTTAACATCTGCAAGATCTGCTAAAATTCTCATCTCAATTTGATTGTAATCAGCAGATATTAATAAATGATCTTTTTTAGCCTTAAATGCTTTTCTTATATCTTTTCCATCTTCTGATTTAATTGGAATATTTTGTAAATTTGGATCGCTTGAAGCTAATCTTCCTGTTGTTGTTGCTGCCAATAAAAAAGATGTGTGAACCCTTTTTGTATGAGGGTTAATATGTTCTGGCAAAGCATCTGAGTAAGTATTTTTTAATTTAGAAACCTGTCTCCAATCTAATACTAATTTTGGGAATTCATGACCTTTGAAGGCTAGATCTTCTAAAACACTTGCACTTGTTGCAAAACTTCCCTTTTTTGTTTTTTTTGTTCCTGCAATCTTAAGATCATTGTATATAATTTCTCCCAATTGTTTTGGTGAAGCAATGTTAAATTCTTTCTTGGAAATTTTAAAAACTTCTTTTTCAATTTTTTTAATTTTCTTATCAAATTTAGAAGAAAGAGAATTTAAAAATTTACTATCTACTTCAACACCTTCGATTTCCATAAATGCGAGTATTTTAATCAGTGGTTTTTCAAAAATTTCATAGATATTAAATAATTTCTCAGATTTTAAGCTTTTGATAAACTTTTTATATAGCCTGAAAGTAATGTCTGCATCTTCTGCTGCATAATTTTTTGCTGCTTCTAACTCTACTTCGCTAAAATTTATTTCTTTTTTACCAGTTCCAACAATTTCTTTGAATGAAATTGTCTTATGTCCTAGATGAATATCTGAAAGAGTATCCATATTATGTCTGTTCTTTCCAGCATCCAAAACATAAGACATAAGCATAGTATCTTCCATCGATGAAAGTGAAATGCCAAGTTTATAAAAAACTATAAAATCAAATTTAATATTTTGACCAATTTTTTTAACACTTGGGTCCTCTAATAAATTTTTTAATTTATCGATAACACTTTTTTTATTTAAACAATTAGAAGATTTATGACCAACTGGTATATAACAAGCTTTTCCAATTTTTGAACAAAGTGAAATTCCAACTAAATCAGCTTGATGAGGGTCTAACGAGTTTGTTTCTGTATCAACTGCAACCTCACCTACTTCTTCAGCTTCTTCTATCCATTTATCAATTTCATTAATATCTGTAATTAGATGATAATCTTTATTATTAATTGGTTTTTGTTTTTCACTAGATTTGAAATTGTTTTCTGATCCAGATAACTTTGGTTCTCCATAAGCTGAAATTGCAGAACTTAACAATCTGTTAAATTCCATTTCTCTTAAAAATTTATACAATTTATCTTTATCAACTTCTTTGAGTTTAAATTCTGTTAAGTTTTTATTTACTGGAGACTTGTGATCTAGAGTTACAAGTTTTTTACTAATTAAAGCTTTATCTTTATTCTCTATTAAAGTTTCTCTTCTTTTGTTCTGCTTAATCTCATGGGCAGAATCTAATAACTTTTCTAAAGTACCATATTTATTAATAAGTTCTGCAGCTGTTTTTACTCCTATTCCTGGAACACCTGGTACGTTGTCACTACTATCGCCAGCTAGAGATTGAACATCTATAACTTTTGAAGCATCAACACCAAACTTTTTAATCACATCTTCATCAGTAATAAATTTATTTTTCATAGGGTCAAATATTCGAACACCTTTTTTATAAAGTTGCATTAAATCTTTATCTGATGAAACGATTGTAACTTTAGCCCCTTTTTTAAGAATTTGATCAACGTATGTAGCTATGAGATCATCAGCTTCATAGTTTGGTAAATCTACAGAAGGTAAGTTAAATGCTAAAACTGATTTTCTAATATACTCAAACTGAGGTGCCAAATCATCGGGGGCTTCTGATCGATTAGCTTTATAATCACTATAAATTTCATTTCTAAAAGTCTTTCTGGCTGAGTCAAAAATTACTGCAAAATGAGTTGGCTTTTGTAGATTTTGATTGGATTTTGAATCTTCTAATAATTTAAACAACATGCTGCAAAATCCACTTACAGCACCTGTAGGTAGTCCATCACTTTTTCTAGTTAATGGTGGTAAAGCATAATAAGCTCTAAAAATATAACCAGAGCCATCTATTAAATAAAAATGATCTGTTTTTTGTATTTTATTCATGAGGATTAACAAATATTACATTGCTAACAATTTCTGTATATAAAAAAATAAAATTAAATCTTTAAGCTAATATAGCTAGATTATTTTTTATATTTTGAGTATTATTTTGTTATGGAACTTACAAAAAACTTAACACAAACAAAAATCATAAAATCTTTGTTGGCTGTGATTCTGGGTTCAATTGCTTTAACTATCTCTGCAAAAATAAAAATTCCATTTTATCCAGTTCCAATGACGATGCAGACATTTGTTGTGTTATTCTTAGGTGTAAGCTTAGGTTATAAAATTGGTTTGGCTTCCGTAGGTTTATATTTATTAGAGGGCATTGCAGGATTACCTGTATTTTCAAACTCTCCTGAAAAAGGAATTGGTATAGTTTATTTTACAGGCCCAACTATGGGTTATTTAATTGGTTTTTTGACTGCCTGTTATTTAGCTTCAAAAATTAATACAAAAGATAGTTTAATAAATATTTTAATTAAATTAGTTATTGCAACCTCTACAATCTATATCTTGGGCTTAATATGGCTAGGAACACTAATTGGTTGGGATAAACCAATATTTACATTGGGTGCAAAACCATTTTTATTAGCAGAATTATTTAAAGTTATTATTTTAGCCTTAATTACTAAACAAATAATTAAAATTAGAAATATTATCTAGGAGATCTTTTAGAAAGAATTCTTTGAAGAGTTCTTCTGTGCATCTTCAATCTTCGAGCTGTTTCGGAAACATTCCTATTACATAATTCAAACACTCTATGAATATGTTCCCATTTAACTCTATCTGCTGACATTGGATTTTCTGGTGGTGCAGCCTTTTTAGCTGGATCTGCTAACAATGCCTTTTCTACATCTTCTGCATCTGCTGGTTTTGCCAAGTAATCGATTGCACCTTCTTTAATAGCTGCAACTGCAGTAGGAATATTTCCATAACCCGTAAGCATTATAATTCGACTATCATTATTAGAAGATTGAATTTCCTTAACAACCTCAAGACCATTGCCATCTCCAAGTCGCAAGTCTACAACTGCAAAACCTGGTTTTTTACTTTTAACGGATTCAACTCCCTTTTGTACACTCTCAGCTTGAAAAACTTCAAATCCTTTTTTTTTCCATAGCTCTTGCCAATCTTTCTCTAAAAGGATTGTCATCATCTACGATTAAAAGCGACTTATTTTCGAAATCGCTTAAATTTTGTAATTTGGCTTCGTTTTTCATGTGCCTTATATGGGGTCAAAATCTAATATTACAATATATGAAAATTGAGCAAATCAGCCTTGAATTATTTGCTTTACATTGCCTGTGTTTACATTATATGGCTCAAAATATTAAAGTTTTATTAAAAACTTTTTTTTATTAAATTTTTTTTGGAGGCATATGAAATGCAAAAATTTAAGTCAGTTGAAGAACTTATAAATCAACTGAAACCTGAAAAGCCTGTTTATTGTATTAGGAAGAAATCCATAGAGTCTTCAGTTAAATTTTTCTTAGATAAGTTCCCTGGAAAAATATTATATGCAGTCAAAACAAACCCACATCCTGAAGTTATTCAAACCATTTTAAACACAGGAGTAAATCAATTTGATGTTGCCTCAATTGAAGAAATTAAGGCCATAAGAAAACTAACTCAAAATGCAAAATGCTCTTATATGCATACTGTAAAAAGCAGAGAAAGTATAAAAGAAGCCTATTTTAATTATGGAGTAAAAACCTTCTCATTAGATACAAGAGAAGAGTTAATTAAAATTATTGAAAGTACAAATAATGCAAAAGATTTAGAATTATTTGTTAGAGTTGCTGTTTCAAATGAGCATGCTGAAATTGATTTATCTAAAAAGTTTGGAGCACTAACATCTGAAGCCATAGGATTAGTAAGATTAGTAAAACAATATGCAAAAAAAATTGGATTAAGTTTTCATGTTGGATCGCAGTGTATGCATCCAATTTCATATGCCAAAGGCATAAATGAAATTGGAAATATAATTAAAAAAACAAAAATAATACCTGATACAATAAATGTTGGTGGGGGATTTCCTACAATTTATCCAGATTTAATTCCTCAATCATTGGATGAATACTTCAATGAAATTAAAAAAAGTTTATCTAATTTAAAATTAGAAAAGTTGCCAGAGATAATTTGTGAACCAGGAAGAGCATTAGTTGCAGAAAGTGGCTCAACAATTGTTAAAGTTAATCTAAGAAAAAAACAAAAACTTTATATAAATGATGGAACATATGGAACCCTATTTGATGCAGGGACACCTAATATAGTTTATCCATCTAAAATGATTAAAGAAAATTCAAATAAAATAATTTCAAAAAAATTGACTGCTTTTGATTTCTATGGTCCTACTTGCGATAGCATGGATTATATGAAAGGACCTTTTTTATTACCAAATAATATTAAGGAAAATGATTATATAGAGCTTGGTCAACTTGGAGCATATGGATTAACGTTTAGAACACAATTCAATGGTTACTATTCAAATGAAATTTATGAAGTTGAAGACAAGCCAATAATGTCAATGTATGAAAAAGACGTTAACAGCGCTCATATGGTTGCTTAATGTCAGACCAAAAAAATCCAGGACATAATAGTAAAAGAGATTTTTTAAAAAATCCTGTTGAACATAAAGACATTGAAAGAATAAACATAATTAAAACTACAGAGTACATAAGAGTAATAATTTTATTTCTTTTTCTTCTCAATCTTACAAAATTTTTGTCATCTAAATCCGATATATCTCTTTCACCATCAACTTCATAATCATAACTCCATCTCCAAGTTGATTGTCCTAATCTTTCGTCCTGACTATTGAAGTATCTAATCCAAGCAAGTATGTACTTTAAAAGCACATACAAAATCAACATCCCAATTATTCCAAAAAACATAACTAATAATACTTAATTTAGATCTAATAATTAATTGTTATTTTTTTCTCTTTTTTTTGCAATTAATTGGGTTAACGAATCCACCATAGTGTCAGAAGCTTTGAATATTTCATTATTTTTAAATTCGTGAGATATATTTTTCTCAGGATTGGTTTTATCTTCAATGACTATTCCTTCATCTGGAGAATTATTTTTAATATAAATTAACAATAGCCATTCCTCATCAAGAGCTTCATCCCACTTTATAAATATTTCTCCTGTCTCAAATCTTCTATCGATACATCTAAAAATAGACATATGTCTAGTAATGTGTCTCTTATTTAACTGAAAAACTAAACTACTGGCGCTTCTATAAAAACTTTCAAGGGCAAACTCAATTTTTTGTCTTGCCAATGTATATTCTTTTTCTTTCCTTAATAATGTTTCCCTGTCTTCATCACCTTGAATTTTTACTCCTAACGCCTCTACTCTCTCTCTTATTTTTTGATCTCTTATTATTCGATATTTCTCTTTTAACTTCTCAATTCTCTGTTGAAGTCCTGCATAATCTTCTCTTTTTTCTTTTAATGAAATTTTTTCTAATTTTTCTAATTCTTTAACTTCCCTTACTCTGAATTTTTCAATCTGTTTTTCTAATTTTAATTGTTGTAAAAATTTCTTTTGCTTTTCAGCTTGTTCAATTCTTAATAAAGCCTGCTCTTTTTTTAAAAATAATTTAATTTCCTTTGTTCTTTGTTTTTCTAATCTTATCTCTTCTTTTAATACTTGTTCATTTAGTTTTAATTTTAGTTCTCGCTCCTTCTGCTTTGCTTCCTGTAAAGCTAGCTTTTCCTGTCTTTCTTGCTCCTGTTTTTCGAGTTTAATTCTTCTTTGTTCATCTTTTTTAAGAACTTTGTAGTTACTGATTGTTTCAGAAA
>QCHC01000005.1 GCA_003279765.1 Pelagibacteraceae bacterium AG-390-M19
TGCTACTAAAGCAGGTTTAAAATTAGCAGATTATGTTGTAACAGAAGCAGGATTTGGAGCTGACCTTGGGGCAGAAAAATTTTTAGATATTAAATGTAGAAAGTCAGGAATAAAACCAGATTGCGTAGTCATTGTTGCAACAATTAGAGCTTTAAAAATGCATGGTGGAGTTGCAAAGGATGATTTAAAAAAAGAAAACGTTACTGCCCTAAAAGATGGACTGGTTAATTTAAGAAGACATATTAATAATATAAGAAAATTTGGCTTACCAGTTACAGTTGCTGTTAACCATTTTATAACTGACACCGATGAAGAAATGAAAACTCTGTTAGATTTTTGTGAAACTCAAGGAGTAAAAGCATCAAAATGTACTCATTGGTCTCATGGAAGTGAGGGAACTTTAGAATTGGCCAAAAATGTAGCTGAAATTTGTGAAGATAATAAAGATACTTTTAAATATTTATATGAAGATGATATGCCTTTATTCAAAAAAATTGAAAAAATTGCACAAGAAATCTATAGCGCTAGTGAGGTAGTGGCTGATACAAAAGTAAGACAACAATTGAAAGACTTTGAAGAAAAGGGTTTTGGTAAATTACCTGTATGCATTGCAAAAACACAATACAGTTTTTCAACTGATCCTGGTTTAAAGGGAGCTCCTACTGGACATGTACTACCAGTCAGAGAAGTAAGGCTTTCGTCGGGAGCTGAATTTGTTGTTGTTGTATGTGGTGAGATTATGACAATGCCTGGACTTCCTAGAGTACCAGCAGCTGACTCAATTAAACTAAATGAAAAAGGCGAGATTGAAGGATTATTCTAAGTTAAGATAATCTAGCCAATTCTCTAATTCTCTCATTCTGGAAAGTTTATCTAATTTTTTATTTTCTATTTCTATATTCTTTATGTGATCATCTATATGATTTTGATCTTTAAAGGCGCCTCGTTCTATAAGTCTGTCTTTTCTGAATATAATTAAATTAATCATTTTGTTATATGTAATTTCCGGATGATACTGAAGGCCCCAAACATCACAATTTCCAATTTTAAAATTTAAACCTTGAACATTGTTAATTGGGTTCGAAGCTAGCAGTGTTGAATTTTCTGGTAAAGTTACAACTTCATCAAAATTAAATGCTGGAGTGTTAAACTTTTTATTTTTATTTTTATATAATAGATGATTTAAGCCATTTTCATTAATTTCAATATCTCTTGCAATTCCTCGATGGGATCCCTTCTCACCTTTTTTTACTTCTCCTCCAGCAGCAGTTACTGCAACCTGCATTCCCCAACATATCGCTAAAACTTTTTTAATTTTTTTTTGACATTCTTTCATAAATTCAATTTGTCTTTTTATTTCAGGGGTATTGTTATAAATATTTAGACTACTTCCGCCCCAAATAAGACCGTCATAACTTTCAAGAGTATCTATATTCTCACTTATATTTTCATCCGAAGATGGATTAACTACATCTATATTTAATTGGTCAGTAAAATAGGAAAGGCTATGTTTTAAACTTTCTGTATGAGTTTGAATGCCAGCCTCTGAGAAACTTTTATTTTCCTCTTTTAAATTACCCTCTACAACCAAAATCTTCTTCATTAAAATAATTCTCCTGAAATACTTTTTTTATACATCTCTTTTAAATCTTCTTGTGTTATTTTTTTTGGATTACTTCCTGTAGATGGATCTTCGAATGCCATTAAAGAAAGTTTTTCTAAATCAATTTCACTACAGTCCATAACATCTGAAAGTTTATGAGGAATATTTAAATCTTTACGCAAATTTAATATCCATTCTAAAAAACTTTCAAATGTATTATTTAGATTAAGATAATTACAAATAGATACAATCTTGTTTTCAATAACAGATTTGTTGAAAGTTAAAACATAGGGCATAAATATTGCGTTTGATAAACCATGATGGACATCAAATTGAGCATTTATTGGATGACTTAATGAGTGAATCGCACCAAGACCCTTTTGAAATGCCGTAGAGCCCATACTAGAAGCTGCCAACATTTCAGATCTAGCTTCTATATTCTTGCCATTTTTATAAACTTCAATTAATGAATTCTTAATCAATCTCATACCCTCTAGAGCAATACCATCTGCCATTGGATGAAATCCTGGAGCACAAAAAGCTTCAAGATTGTGAGCAAGTGCATCCATACCTGTTGCGGCCGTTATTCTCGGTGGAAGTTCTTTAGTTAAATTAGGATCTAAAATTACAATAGAAGGTAAAATTTTTGGATGAAAAATTATTTTTTTTATTCCTGTTTCCTCATTAATGATAGCTGAAGCTCTTCCTGTTTCTGAACCTGTTCCTGCAGTAGTAGGAACCGCTATAATTGGAGAAATTTTATTTCCATCAGCTCTTGTCCAATAATCTCCTATATCTTCAAAATCCCATATAGGTCTTTTTTGACCACACATAAAGGCTATTCCCTTTCCAACATCTAATGCACTACCCCCTCCAAAAGCAATTACACCATCACAATTTTTTTCTATATATAAAGAGACACCTTCTGTTACGTTTTTTCCAGTTGGGTTTCCTGAAAAATTTGAAAATACTTGTAGATTTTCAAACTCATTCTTTAATTTTTCAATTACTTTTGATGTCATTGGAAGGTTTAAAAGATCTTTATCAGTCACAAAAAGAGGACTTTTAATTTTTAAGTCAAAACAGGCTTCAGCAAGGTCTTCTATTTTACCTGCTCCAAACCAAATATTAGTAGGATAATTCCAATTCATATTATTATTCTAAAAAGAATATATTTATTTGATTAATTTATCACTTAAAAATTAATTATTTATTAAATCTAAATATAAAGCTGCTGACCAAGAAAAATTATTTGCACCCATAGGTTTACCATTCTTGCAACTATAATATTCATGAAATCCTTTTTTTTCTACCAATCTAATAGTACGTTCTTTAATTTTGTTTGAGTATTTTTCGTCTTTATTCATTAGGCCCTTGTGTATAAACCAATTACAGTTAATCCAAACTGGGCCCCTCCAATAACGTTTTTCCTCAAAACTTTTATGATTAGGTTTTATTGAAGAAAAAAAATATTTTTCTTTTAAATTATGTTTTTTTAAGTTTTTAATTAAGATATCGTTAATTTTACTATTTTTAATATCAGCATACAAAATCAAATAATTTGTAATTGATGGAATGAATATTTTTTTTTTATTTCTTAGATCAAAACAAAAAAAAGTTTGTTTTTTTTTATCAAAATATTTTAAAATATGTTTCTCAGTTATTTTTACATAATTAATAATTGTTGAACTATCTAAATTAAATTTTTTTAACAATATGATTAAATCTTTATTTGATTTAAGAAATATAGAATTAAATCCAATATCAACTACATTAAACAATGAGGTTTTGAATATTTTTTTTGGATCATATTTCTTTTTTCTTAAATCATTTTTGATTGTTACATATCTATCATAATCAATATTCAGAGGCCTATGTTCGGGATTAATAACTTTATTATCAGCTCTTTTATATTGAATATTTTTTTCAATTTTCACTTTATTCATTGGTTCGTCCCATAAGGAGGAGTTGTCGTACCCGCTTTCCCAAGGATGGAGTATTGAAACTAAACCGGTTTTTTTTGGATCTCTATTTTTAATAAACCACTCATGAGATTTCTTAATTTTAATTACAAATTTTTTAATTTCTTTTTTTTGTATTTCGGTAATTTTGTTTTTATCTATTATTTCTTTTAATATACTTGCAAGTACTGGCGGTTGGGTAATGCCAGATGAGCGAATTTTATTTCCACAATTCCAAGCAGTATGATTAGGATAATAATTTGTATCTGTATTATGAAACAATATATGTGGAATCATTCCATCCTTCCATTGACCATCTAAAAGTGTCTTAATTTCTTTTAATGCAAAATTTAAATTAAAATAGGAATACCCTAATGCAATAAATGCTGAATCCCAGTTCCATTGCGCTGGATATAGCTTGTTATTTGTGGGTAGAGTATATCCCCTTTTTCTATTTCCAATTAAAATTTTTTGGGCATTTTTAATATGCCTATTCATTATCCTTTTACACTCCCTGATGTTAACCCGCTAACTAAATATTTTTCAAAATAAACAAAAATAAATAAAATTGGTAAAGTTACAACAACTGAACCAGCCATTAAATATTGTCTTGGAGTTTCAGCTCCAACATTTAAAAACTGTATCGCTCTTGATAATGTAAATGAGCTAGGGCTGTCTAAAAACATTAGTGAAAATAAAAATTCATTCCAGGCAATCATAAATACATACAATGCTACTGACGCAATTGCAGGTAAACTTAAAGGTAAAATGATTTTAACGATTATTCCAAACCAATTTTGCCCATCCATTATACCTGCTTCTTCAAGCTCTTTTGGAATACTTTTAAAATATCCCTGGAGCATATAAATTGCTACTGGCAGAGTTGTAGCTGTATAAATAATCAATAATCCAAATACAGAATTTCTTAGACCTAATTGACTGAAAACAGTGTATAGAGGAATCACGAGCACAATAGCAGGAAACATATAAATAATTAAAATTGAGGTAGACAAAAAGTGTTTTCCAAAAAAATTTAATCTTGCAACTGCATAAGCTGCTGGGATCCCAAGTAATAAAGTAATTATAACTGTTCCTATCGATACAATTGAACTATTCAGCATGTATTTGCCAAAATTATATTCCGTAAAAACTATAATATAGGATTTGAATAAAGATTTTATATTTTGTGTAAAATCGATACTGAAATCTAAAGGATTAATTAATAAAAGAGTCTGTGTTTTGAAACTTGTGACTAACATCAAGTAAAATGGGAATAAAATTACAAAAGAAAAAAAGATTATTCCAAACAAAGTTAAAAAATCAAAAAATATGATTTGTGCAGAAAAATTATAGCTAAAGTGTTTTTTATTATATTTAGATAGTTTATTAACAAAAAATAATAGGATCAGAAACGTTCCTATATAATGCCAAATAGGTAAAGAACTATTAATAAAATAATCTATCAATACAAACACTGATGATAATATAATCACTATAAATAGTTTGTTTAATTTTTGACTCAAGAAAATTGAAACAAAAGAAATTATAATTCCACTTAAAAAATAAAAATTGAAATTTAAAGTTTTAAGTTCAATTCCTTGTAACGTAGATAGTATTTTCCAAATAGAAATTAGAGAAAATAAGAAAAACGAAGAAATTATACTGAAAGTGATAATTGATTTAACTCTCATTGGCCCTTTTTCCTATCAGTTTAAAATAAATTAACATGAAAAATAAAAGTAATAGTACAATCACCATCGAAACAGCTGATCCCATTCCAATATCTCCTATTGAAAACCCCTGTTCATAAACATTTATTGGAAGCGTTCTGGTTCCTGAGGCACCACCAGTTAAAAGGAAAATATCCTCAAACTTATTAAAGTTCCAAATAAATCTAATCATAAATAAAATAGAAATCACTGCTGTTATCTGTGGCAGTGTTATATTCATAAATTTAGTATAAGGCCCAGCTCCATCAATATCCGCTGCCTCATATAGTTCTTTAGGAACTGCTTGAAGTCTTGCTAATATAAAAAGAAATGCTAACGGAAAATATCTCCAGATTTCAAATATAATAACGGTTGTTAAAGCTAATCTTAATTTAAATTCAAAACCAAAAACAAAAATTGATACATACTTTTGTCCCAACAAATTTATTGGCTTATCAATGATATTATAATTGAGCAACAGATTATTTAAAGTACCACTATTGGGATCTAATAGGAGTTCCCAAGTAAAAGCCAGGGCAACAACAGGAGCTACATAGGGAAACAATAACGTGCTTCTAATAAAACTTCGACCTCTAAAGTTTTGATTTACCATTTGGGCTGATAAAATTCCAAAAACAATTGCGCCAACTGTTCCAAAAAAAGTATAATAAAACGTTGTTAATAATAAATCTTTAAATTCATAGTTAGTGAATACTTTTTTAAAATTTGATAAAGTAAAATCACTCGTCAGAAGAATGTTGTCTGCTTTTCCTTTTAAGTTTGGTTTATTTAACTTAAATTTTTTTTTATCAATTTTTTCACCGTTTTTTGTTTCAAAAAAAATTATAAATTGCTCTCTGTATTTTTTAGACCAATCACCAAAATCACACTGAACTTTATTTGAAATAAACTTACATCTCTCATCTAAATTTACCGGCTGAACATTGTTTGGAAATTTGTCTTGAAATTTAATATTTCTAATATCTTGAATTAAGGAGCTATTTCTTAATTTATAGATAATTTTAATTTTTGAGTCTTCGTTTTTAACAGATTTAACTATTTTTTTTGCTCTTGGCTCTGGAATTCTTATATCTTTTAATTGAACTTCTTTAAAACTAATCCATACGTTTGAAAATATTGGGAATAACACTATTGCAAATACAATCAGAACTGCTGGCAAAGTTAAAGCATAGGCAGTTCTTTTTTCTATTTTTGAAAGTGTGTTACTCATAAAAAAAGCGGATAATTAATATTATCCGCTTTTTTCAAAAAATTAAAAAATTAATTGAACTTTTTTAATGATTTGTTGATCATATCTACTGCCTCATCAACATCAATTTGATCATCAATATACAATCTAGTGATACGGTTTAAAAATTGAGAATTGATAATCTTAGAAGCTCTTGAAAGTTCGCCTTCTTTAACTCCCCATCTACTCGCAGTATCTAAACCAGCAACAATATTGTTGATTACATCTTTTGAATACAAATCTGTTAAAGCAGCTTTTCTATCAACACCAACTGGTAATTTACTCCAAGCTTTTGTGAAAGCCTCAGGATCAGTTGAGTTTCCTCTTCTGACCGGAAATTTACCTTCTGGTGCAATTGATAATGTGCTCGTATAACCTTCGTCCATTGAATACATTATAAATTGTTTTGCTTCATCAGTGTCAGCATCTGCAGTTATTCCAAAGTATCTTACATCTGCCCAAGCGGCACCGCTTTTATTACCTGGTCCACTAAAATTAGTTATAAAACCAGTTTTAGATGCTAGTTCAGATGATGTTGGATCATCATTTATTGTTGGTGGCGCTGAGTCTCTTAAGCCAGCAAGTTCATCCATAATAAATGGAGACCAAATAATCATTGGAGTTTTTCCAGCAAAATAAAGTTCTCTTGACTGTTTCCAGTATAATTCTCCTGGAGGACTCGCTTTAGCGATTATTTTATAAAACTCTAAAGCTCTTTTTAATTTCCAGCCTTGATTTTTTACTCCACCTTTTTTTACAACATTCACTCCGTTAGCTAATAAAACATGCTCTAAAACCTGGCTCATAAAATTTTCATCTGTTTTAGTCGCAGCAACAAAACCAAACATATCGTCAGATGATAATGCTTCTACTGCTTTAACGATATTTTCATAACTTGTTGGTGGTTCTAAGCCTGCTTTTTTGAATAGATCTTTTCTATAAACGACCATCTGTGTCCAGCCATCTACAGGGACAGCAGCTATCTTAGTTCCTTTTTTTGCCATGTTTAAAGCACCAGGCGCAAATGTTTTCTTACCTAGTTCTTTAACAACGTCATTATTAGCATCAACATCTAAGATGCCAGCTTCAGCCCATGGTAAAACGTACTGAAGTGTATGATATATTACATCAGGTAAATCACCAGCAGCAGCTGCAGCTGTTGCTCTCTTACCTAATTCTTTTTCGTCTATTGGAATAACTTCAACTGCAATACCAGTCTTAGCTTCGAAAGCTTTAGCCATATCTTCTTGCTTAGCCATCCTTGCTGGTTGAGTTTCGGTTGTCCAAAACTTGATATCTGCAAAAGCAACATTATTAATAAAAAATGCTAAAGCAGATAATAATATTAATGTTTTTCTAAACATTGTTATCTCCTTTTGTTTTCTTTTACTAAAACCTTACCCTTTTAAAAAAGCAATTTCTTATGCAATAGTGTCATATCTCAGTTGACTAAGTTACATTAAGAAATGAAAAAGACCTTTATTTAAAGGCTAAATTATTACTATCAAATAGATGACATTTGTTTAGATCGAAGCTTAAGCTGAGATTGTCTCCAACGTTAACTTTGCTTGCTCCGTCAGTTTGAACTACTAGAGGTTCTCCCTCTTTTTCTAGATATAAAAAAGTTGAAGAGCCTAATTTTTCAATTACGAATACTTTGCTTTCCCAGCATTTTTCAGCAGTATTGATTAAGATATGTTCTGGTCTGATACCAATCTTTACACTATCGCCTGGTGAAACTTTATCTGAAGTTTTAGGAACAATAATTTTTCCTTGCCCTGAAATTTCAACTTCAGTGCTAGAGCTATTTGAGCTTATTACTTTAGTATTAATAAAGTTCATCTTTGGTGAACCAATAAATCCACCAACAAATAAATTTTCTGGCTCATTATATAGTTTTAATGGAGATCCTTTTTGAGATACAATACCTTGATCTAACACAACTATATCATCTGCAAGTGTCATTGCTTCGGTTTGATCGTGAGTAACATAAATCATTGTTGCATTTAATTGATCATGTAATTTAGCAAGCTCTACTCTCATCTGAACTCTTAAAGCCGCATCTAAATTAGACAAAGGTTCATCGAATAAAAATACTTTTGGTTTCCTTGTAATTGCTCTACCAATTGCAACTCTTTGTCTTTGTCCTCCTGACAATTGTTTTGGTTTTCTCTCTAAGTATTCCTCAATTTGAAGAATTTTAGCAGCCTCCATAACTCGCTCAGTAATTTCATCTTTAGATTTTTTTTCAATTTTTAAACCAAAAGCCATGTTGTCAAACACTGTCATGTGAGGATATAAAGCATATGATTGAAAGACCATTGCTATATTTCTTTCTTTAGGAGGCAGATCATTTACAACTTGTCCATCAATTGAAATTGTTCCTGAGTTGATCTCCTCTAAACCAGCAATCATTCTCAGCATTGTTGATTTACCACATCCGCTAGGCCCAACTAATACAGTGAAAGATTCACTTTTAATATCTAAAGATACATCTTTAATTACGTGTGTAGATCCAAAAGATTTATTTATATTTGAAATATTTATCTCAGCCATTTTGAGTTAATATTTATATTGTAATTTTATTTTATATTTGTTTATATTTAGAAAGCATATTTATAAACTGGAGAATTTACAATGAGCAAAATTGCAATTATTGGAGCAGGACCCTGTGGTCTTTCAATGTTAAGAGCATTTGAACACCTAGAGATTAAAGGTGAAAAAATTCCTGAAATAGTTTGTTTTGAAAAACAAGAAGATTGGGGAGGTTTGTGGAATTATAATTGGAGAACAGGCAGTGACCAATATGGAGATCCAGTTCATAATAGTATGTATAGATATTTATGGTCAAATGGCCCTAAAGAATGTTTGGAGTTTGCAGATTATTCTTTTGATGAACATTTTGGACAACCAATTCCTTCTTTTCCACCTAGAGAAGTGTTGCAAGATTATATTCTTGGGAGAGTAAGCAAAGGTAAAATTAAAAATAAAGTAAAACTAAATACAAAAGTAACGAATGTAACTTTTAATAATGAAAAATTCGAAATCACTTATCAAGACAAAGCTAAAAATGAAATTTCAAAAGATACATTTGATTACTTAGTTGTATCTACTGGTCATTTTTCTGTTCCGTTTATACCTGAGTATAAAGGAATGAATTCTTTCCCAGGAAGAATAATGCACTCTCACGATTTCAGAGATGCAGAGGAATTCAGAGGAAAAGATGTGATCGTTTTAGGAAGCAGTTATTCAGCTGAAGATGTTGCTCTACAATGTAATAAATACGGAGCTAAAAGTGTAACTATTGGATATCGAAATGCTCCTATGGGATTTAAATGGCCCAAAGGTATGAAAGAAGTTCATTATCTTGATAGATTGGAAGAAAAAAAAGCAATTTTTAAAGATGGTACTGAACAAGATGCAGATGTAATTATATTGTGCACTGGCTACCTACATCATTTTCCATTCTTAAATGAAAGTTTAAAGTTAAAAACACATAACAGATTATATCCACCAAAATTATATAAAGGGGTAGTTTGGCAGGACAATCACAAACTTCTTTATCTTGGTATGCAGGATCAATTCCATACTTTTAATATGTTTGATTGCCAAGCTTGGTTTGCAAGAGATGTAATTATGGGAAAAATTCAAATGCCAAGTGCTGATGAAATTAATAAAGATATCAATAAATGGGTTTCTATGGAGGAAAAATTAGAAAACCCAGATCAAATGATTGATTTTCAAACTGAATACACAAAAGAACTTCATGATATGTCTGATTATCCAAAAATAGATTTTGAATTGATTAGAAAACATTTTAAAGAATGGGAACATCATAAAGTAGAAGATATCTTAACTTACAGAAACAAATCGTTTTCATCACCTGTAACAGGTTCTGTTGCGCCTATACACCATACTCCATGGGAAACTGCTATGGATGACTCGATGAAGACTTTTTTAAACAAGTAATTAATAGTTAATTTTTAATTTTTTATTTTTTGCGATTGCGCTTAATAATGCATGCATAAGTGGTATTTTATTTTTTTTGATTTTTTTTAATACGTAAGGTGCAATCTCTTTAGCAAGATCAGCACCCTCTACTGTATCGTTTTTCATGAATTTGTTTTTTGCAATTTTAAAAGTGTATCCTTTTCCTAAATATTCACCCATTTTACTGTTTCTCCCTCCAACAGCACTGACATATAAGTCGCCAACTCCAGCTAACCCATGAACAGTTTCTTTTTTGCCTCTAAAATATTTTATTAAATATTCCATTTCATCTAACGATTTTCTAAACAAAGCTGAAGCAGTATTTTCACCTTCCCCTGATCCTATAATCATAGAATATATATTTTTTATTGCAGATGAAAATTCAACACCTTTTACATCACTTGAGTACTCTGTTTTATAATATTTAGTTGAGATTAATTTTCCTATATTTTTCGCTATATTGATATTCTGATTTGCAATCACAGTGTAACTCTTTATTTTATTTGCCAACTCTTTTGCCAAACAAGGTCCTTTTAATACTGAAACATTTAAATTTTGATTTCCTTTATTTAATTGTTCTGACGTTGTGATGATTTTTTTATTATTTTGATCATATTTAAGACCTTTAGTTAAAACTAAAATAGAGATTTTTTTCTTTATATTTTTCAAATACTGTCTGACCATTTCTATTCCAATAGAGCTTACAGCTACAACAATTAGATCCCATTTTTCATTGAGTAATTCTAATGAAAACTTTTTAATAGATACCTTTTTTGATAATTTAAGTTTTAATGTTGGGTGAAATTTATTTTTTTTTAATAATTTATTTTGAAGACCTTTGTTATATGGTTCGGTCAAAGTTACTTTATGATTGTTATCAACTAAAGGAAACGTAAACGCAGCACCCATTGCACCAGCTCCAATTACTAAAATCTTATTCATAAAATAAACTAAGCTAAAGTCTTTTTAATTGCTAATTTCCAACCATTTAAAAGATCTTTTCGAAAATTTTGTTTCATTTTAGGTTTAAATATTCTGTCTTTTTTCCACATATCTTTAATTTGATTAAAAGATTTATATTCTCCTATTTGATATCCAGCCAACAAAGCCACACCTAAAGCAGTTGTCTCTAATATTTTTGGTCTAACAACTTTTAAATTAATAATGTTAGCTAAAAACTGTGTGAACCAATTATTTGCAACCATTCCACCATCTACTTTAACTATTTTTGGTTTCAAACCATCCTTGTTCATTGAATCAAACAAATCAAAACTTTGATAACCAACGGACTCTACTGTTGCCCTCACTATACTTTTCCAATCACTGTCTCTTGTTAATCCTGTAATTACTCCTCTAGCATCTGGTCTCCAATAAGGAGCTCCCATTCCACTAAAAGCTGGTACAACAAAAACACCGTCATTAACTTTAGAGGACTTTGAAATCTTTTCAGTTTCAGGAGCTTTTTTTATTAATTTTACTTTATCTCTTAACCATTGAACTCCTGCGCCCGCTATAAAGATTGAACCTTCTAATGCGTAAGTATTTTTATTATTTAATCGATAGCAAATAGTAGTCAGTAATTTGTTTTTTGAATTAATTTTCTTTGGGCCAGTGTTCATAATAACAAACGCACCAGTACCATATGTGCTTTTTATAGATCCTTTTTCAAAACAAGTTTGTCCAAATGCTGCGGCCTGCTGATCTCCAAGAACTGCGGAAATTGAAATTTCAACTCCTGTAATTTTTTTATCTGTTTTTCCAAAATTATCTGCTGAGTTTTTAACTTCTGGTAAAATTTTTTGTGGAATGTTTAATTTTTTTAAAATTTCTTTGTCCCATTTATTATTATTGATATTATAAAGCATTGTTCGGCTTGCATTAGATGCTTCTGTTAAATGCTGTTTTCCTTTTGTTAATTTCCAAATTAAAAAAGTGTCTACAGTCCCAAACAATAAATCATTAGAATTCAGTAATTTTTTTGAAATTTTAACATTGTCTAAAATCCATTTAATTTTAGTTGCTGAAAAATATGGATCTATAAATAATCCAGTTTTATTTCTAAATAGGTTTTCATAATTTTTTTTCTTAAGTAATTTACAGTAATCTTGGGTTCTTCTATCTTGCCATACAATTGCATTATAAATTGGTTTTCCTGTTTTTTTATTCCATAAAATTGTAGTTTCCCTTTGATTTGTAATTCCGATTGTAAGTATGTGACCTTTTAATTTTTTTGCTTTATTTATTACTTGTTTTAAAGCTTTAAGAGTTGTGAACCAAATCTCATTTGGATTATGTTCAACCCATCCATTTTTTGGAAAATATTGTTTAAACTCATATTGTGAAACAAAAACAATATTACCTCTTGTATCAAACAAAATTACTCTCGAAGATGTTGTTCCTTGATCAATAGAAATAATAAATTTTTTCAATGGACTAAGCTATACCTAGATGTTTTTTTCTTTTCTCAACCCAAGTTCTGATTAAATTATCAAAAATCAAACCTATGAAAGCAACACAGATACCTAGGGTTAAACCTATTCCAGCTCCATTTTTATCTGACAAAGCTTTTAAAATATATTGTCCTAAATCTTCTGTTCCAATAAAAGCCCCTATAATCACCATAAATAGAGCAAATACGATTGTTTGATTTATCCCAAGCATCATATGTGGGAAAGCCAACGGAAATTCAATCTTGGTTAATCTTTGAAATTTATTAACACCGGACATTGTTGCAGCTTCATGCAAACCAACTGGAACACTTCTCAAACCTTCAATTGTATATCTGGTTGCTGGAATTGTTGCATAAACAATCACAGCAATTAAAACTGATGTATCTGTTATTCCAAATAACATCATTACTGGAATTAAATATACGAACGATGGAAACGTTTGAAAAATATCACAAACACCCAGCATAAAGGCAGCTGCTTTTTTATTTTGGAAACATAAAGTTCCAACTGTAAAACCTATTAAACAAGAAACGACCACTCCAAAAGTTGCCATGTATAATGTAACCAATGCTCTATCCCACCATGGACTTAAAGCTATAAATAAAGTTAAAGCAGCTACAACTAATGCTGATCTAATTCCTCCAATTAAATATCCAGCACCTACAGCTAACACTAAAGTGGCAACCGCTGGCATTCTTAAATATAAAGCTCTCATTGGTTGGAGCACTTCTGTAATTAACCATGTATTAAATGCTTTTATGTAAACAAAAAATGTATCAAAAATCCAATCAACACCCTTGTTCCAAAAATCAGCTGTTGAAAATCCTTTGTTGTGTGGAACTTCAAATAAATAATTAAACGTATCTTTAAAAACGAAAGTTCCAATATAAGCAAGAATTATTCCAACAACTATTGATCCACCAAAAAAAATAATATTTTTATTTCTTTGGAAAAAAGTGAGATTACCAAAGTAATCTTGTTGTTGATTTGCCCAAGCCAATGACATTTTATCTAACAGAATTGCAATCAAACTAATACACAAACCTGCTTCAAGAGCTAGACCAATATTAAGTTGGTTTAAAGCAAGTAATAAGTTAAATCCTAATCCTTTAGCACCAATAAATGCAGAGATTACTGCCATAGAAAAACAAACCATAATAACTTGGTTAACTCCTATTAAGATATCTCTTCTTGCAGTTGGAATAAGTACTTTCATCATTAATTGCCAGTTTGTACAACCACTCATTTTTCCAGCTTCGATTACTTCTGGAGGAACTGCCCTTAGTCCAAGAATAGTTAATAAAATCATTGGAGGCACTGCTACTACCATTGTAATTATTACAGCTGCATGATCTCCAACGCCGAATAAAACAAGTGCAGGAACTAATACTGCGTATTGAGGCATTGTTTGCATCACTAAAAGAATTGGATACAAAGCATTTTCAACTCGTTTACTTTTGTAAGCGGCAATACCTAGACCTAATCCAAAAATGAATGACAGTGGAGCTGCTACTAATATAAATGAAAGAGTTTGCATTGAAGGTTTCCACTGACCAAATATTGAAATATAAACCATTGTTAAACCAGCAAATAAAGCTAAACCTATACCACTTAATCTATAAGCAAGTATTGCTGCTCCTGCTGCAACAATAGTCCATGGTGTGCCTGGCATTTCTAACCAAGGATAGGCATCTATAAAATCCCAACTAGTGAATGCAACTATAGTTTCTAATCCTCCAAGCAAAATTTCTCTAATCAACTCAATCAAAAACGTCATAAAAGACGTTAAATTTCTACTAATCTCTAATAACAGTGGTCTAGTTTTAAACTCTTGAGTATCTTCATTCCAAAACTCCATTGGCATCCACTCGTTCATCAAGAAAAATAAAGTGTCGTTTATCCAAATAGGCAACCACCCAAGTAAAGGTGGCAATCTCCAAAACACATCGAAAGCATAATATCGGACTTCTTTACCTAGAAAAAAATAAACACTTTGGTTAGGATCTTTTACAAATTCTGCTTGGCCTCTTATAAATTTATAAGTTTCAGGAACATCGATTGCAAAACATAGAGCAAAAAATACAACCAGCAAAAATATCCATTGAAACAACTTTGGGTATTTTTTTAAATATTCCATGTTTTAGCTACTATTTTTTCTTCCTCCAAAAACTGTATCAATAATTGTTGAAGGTTTTATTGAACCAATAATATTATTATTGGAGTCAACCACTCCTACGATTTTTTCTTGAGTAAGAATTTTTTCTGCAACATTTTCTATAATGTCATCTTTTGAAACTTTTAGATCGCCTAAATTATCTTTATTTGAACTATCCATTACATCTTCAATGACTAGAACTTTTTCTCTCGGAACTTCTTCAGTAAATTTTCTTACATATTCTGTAGCTGGATTTAAAACAATATTAGCAGGTGTATCTAACTGCTCTATTATTCCATCTTTCATAATAGCAATTCGATCTGCTAATTTTAAAGCTTCATCAAAATCGTGCGTAATAAACATAATAGTTTTTTGTAATTTTTCTTGCAGTCTTAAAAACTCATCTTGCATTTCTTTTCTTATTAATGGGTCTAATGCTGAAAATGGTTCATCCAAAAACCAAATATCAGGTTCCACTGCTAAAGATCGTGCAATCCCCACTCTTTGTTGCTGACCTCCTGAAAGTTCTCTTGGAAAATAATTTTCTCTTCCATCAAGTCCGACTAGTTTAACCATTTCCATTGCTCTACTAATACTATCTTCAGTCTTAGTACCTTTTATCTGAAGTGGAAAAGCAATATTTTCTACAACTGTTTTATGAGGTAACAAGGCAAAGCTTTGGAAAACCATACCCATTTTATTTCTTCTAAGCTCAATTAATTCCTTATTGTTTAATTGAAGCAGGTCTTGGCCTTCTATAAAAATTTTTCCTCCTGTTGCATTTGTTAATCTTGAAATACATCTTAATAATGTTGATTTACCTGATCCAGATAAACCCATTACTACCAGCATTTCTCCTTTTGCAACTTCAAACGAAGCATTGTTCACTCCTACTATACAACCCTTTTCTTGAAATGTTTTTGCATCAACATTACCGTTAGATTCTTCAAGCATTTTTTTGGCATTCTCACCAAAAATTTTATAAACTGACTCACACTTAATAACGGTCTCAGACATAAATATTCTCAAAGTTATATGATATTCAATAAAATTAAAATGTTAAATATTGTAACCTTTCATCATTAAAAGTTCTTAATATAGTAAACTCTTGTATCAATTCCTGTACTTAAGAAACTCAAAGCTTCTCCACTAACGGTAATAGTTTCGTCAACCCCTACATTGTTTCCACTTACTGTAAAACCTGCATAACACTTGCCTTTTTCTTGATCCCATTTGACAAAAGTTTCATCAATTTTATTTCCGTTTATTGTGTAAATCTCATGTGCTCTAAAATTTAAAAAATTAGCACCCATAATTGCTCTTTGTGGAATTAATTTTGTAGCTTTACATACTTGCTCATACACCTCATCAGTTAATCTATAATGGTCAGTTCCATCGAATGATACTAATATTCCTGAAGGTAATTTAGATATTAATTCACTTAGTTTTCTTTCTTCAGCAATTCTTTGTTCTTCCAATTTCATTTTTTCAACAAGTTCGTCTCCCCCTCCAAATATTCCATTTAGAACAGCAAAAAAAGCTATCACTATTGCTGTAACAATTATTAAGCCAATAAATTGCTTTGATGATTTTGAATTGTCTTCAGTTTTATTTAAACTATTTTCTTTTGACATTACTCTTGCAACTTTCCATTTATCCAAGTGCCTGATTTTTGCTTACCATCTGCCCAAGTAAAAGTTCCTTGACCGTTCATGAAACCTTTGGACCATTCGCCCTCATAAGTTGATCCGTCTGGAAATGTTAAAACTCCTTGTCCACTCCATTCACTATTTTTAAATTCACCTTTATAAATATATCCATTAGGCCATGTCTCAACTCCTTGACCTTCTTTTTTTGTTGCAACCCATTCTCCCTCATAAGTTGTCTTATCGGTATAAATCCATTTACCATAACCATTCTCACAATTTCCTTCTTTACATCCTGTGCTTCGTGCAAAAGCGGAAGAACTAATTAAAAAACTTAAAAAGATGAAAATTATAAATTGTTTCATTGGTTTATTTTACACAAAATAGACTAAAAAAAAATCCCCCCCAAACAAGTTGGGGGAGATCTTAATTTTTTTACTTTTATCCTTATTTAGTAAAAGCTTTCCAAACTGATTCATTATCAGCTAACCATTTTTTAGCTGCATCTTCGTGAGTCATTTTGTCAACATCAACTAAAGCTGCCATTGCACCAATGTGACTTGTTGAGAATGACATCTTTTTAAATGCTGCTGCTGCATCTGGGTGAGTTTTTGGGAAATCCTCATGAACTGCTTTTTTCAAGTATCCATCAGGAGAACCACATTTACCATCACCACCGTCTTCTGGTCTGCAACCAGCTGTGTAAGGAGGGAAGTCAATAAATGTAAAACCAGCACCATCTGTAAAATTTGGTGTCCAGTTAAAGATTATAGTTCCTCTTCCTTCTTTTTCAGCCGCTGCTAATTCTGCCCAAAGTGCATCTGCACCTCCAGCAAATTTAACCCACCAAAGATCACCTAAACCTAAAGCTTCAACTCTTTGTGGAATTAAATCACCGTGCCAACTTTGAGGTCCTTCCAACATTCTTCCTTTTCCATCTGGAGAGTCAGGTGTTGTAAAGTTTTTAGCACAGTCTGGATTTTTTAAAGCTGTCCAATCTGGTAGACCTGGGCATAAACCTTTATCAACAACCCAGTTTGGGTAACCCATATCTTCAAGAGTTCTTGCCTCATGATCACCCCAGTCAAGTAAACCACCTTTATCTAAAGCAGTAGTAAATGACTTACCGAATGCAGACTCCCATACTTCGTGAGAAATAGTTACGTCTCCAATTCTGATTGACTCATAAACTGCTTGTGAGTCAGCGTTTACATATTTTACGTTGTTACCCATGCTTTCAAAAATTCCACCAATAACATACGCCATTACAATTTGTGATGACCAGTTATGAGTTGGGATTACGATGGGCTTTTTGCTATCAGCGTTAGAAATTCCTGAGAAACTTACTACAGAAATAACTAGAGCAGATAATAATGACATTATTTTTTTCATTTTTTCCCCTCTATTAATATTAATAACAACACTCTATGATAAAATTAATAGCCAGGTAAAGGATAATTAGTTCTAAAAAATATATATATATTTAAACAATAAAAATGGTGATAAAAAATATATCAATATTAAAAAGTTTTAAAAATGTTTGGAACAAGTAAAGACATCAAAAGCCCTGGATTAAATATTTTACCACCTGGAGTTGAACGACATGTTGTAATTGGTGGTGCTCTAACTGCTTTTCAAATTTTTCCAGATGATGAAATAGAAATTATTAACGATGAGGGAAATCAAATTTGTGAAATAATTTGTTTTAATAAAGATGGAAAGTCAGAATTAGGAATTTTAAATTTAAAAGAAAATAATCAAAAAAATTTCATAAGAGAGATTCTAAACGGAAAAGATGAAACAATCTTAGCAACAAATTATCAATTAAAAAAAAGAAACTTAAATATAAAAGAGTCTAAATCATCAATAGTTTTTGATCTTGATACAAAAGCTGAAGAAAAGATTAAAATTAAATCAAAAGATAAATGTTATGCAATCTTTGCAGCACCTGGTGAAGATATGGATGTTACAAAACAAAATCCACCAACTGATCTAACTATATTTATTAAAAGGGCGAAGGTTATAAATGATAAAGAGTTAAGTGTTATACCTGATCCAGTTTTTGAACCACTTTATGAAGAAAACATAGATAAAGAAACTTCAACATCTTACCAAGTAAAAGAAGGAGATTACATTCAAGTTATAAGTCCAACTGGAAGACAATGTTCAGACTTTGTAGCATTTGATACAAAAAAATTAGAAAAAGGAATAGAAAAAGGGTTAGATTGGCAAACAACTAGAACTTTTATGGGAAATACTTTTCCTGGTCCTGGATTACATTCAAAATTTTATGATACTGATCATGAACCCTTGGTAGAGGTAATAAGAGATACAGTTGGTAAGCATGATACTTTTAATCTTGCTTGTACTTCAAAATATTATGAAGATGCTGGTTACTTTGGTCATCCTAATTGCTCAGATAATTTAACTGAGAGTATGTCTAAATATGGAGTTCAAAAACAAAAAGGATGGCATGCAATTAATTTATTTTTTAATACATCGGCAGCTGGTTTGAATTCAGTAATATCTGATGAGTCTTATTCTAGACCTGGTGATTATGTAATGTTTAGAGCATTAAAAGATTTAACAATTGGTACTACAGCTTGTCCTAGCGATATTGATGCTTGTAATTCATGGAATCCTACTGAAATTTTTGTTAGAACTTATGACAAAAATAAAGAATTTAGAAAGTCATTTGCTTTTCGAATGAAAACAGATTCAGAAAAAAAACTAACTAGAAATTCAGGATTTCATGAGCGAACATCTCAACTAACTAGAAATTATGTTGATGCAAGAGGTTTTTGGCTTCCAAATGATTATACTAAACATGGTTTGGTTAATGAATACAATGCTTGCAGAAACGATGCTGTATTAATTGATTTATCTTCATTAAGAAAATTTGAAATAATAGGTCCTGATGCAGAAGAGTTAATGAACTACACACTTACAAGAAATATAAAAAAACTTTCTGTAAATCAGGTGGTTTATTCAGCTATGTGTTATGAAAATGGGATGATGTTTGATGATGGAACTCTCCTGAGATTAAGCGAAACAGGTTTTAGATGGATTTGTGGTGATGAATATGCTGGAGAATGGTTAAAAGAAATTGCTAAGAAAAAAAATTTCAATGCAAATGTTAAAAATTCAACAGATCAAATAAGTAACGTTTCTTTACAGGGACCAAAAAGTAGAGAAATTTTAAAAAAAATTATTTTTACACCACCTACTCAACCCAAGATCGATGAATTAGGATGGTTTAGGTTTACCATTTGCAGAATAGAAGAACTACAGGGAATTCCTCTAATTGTTTCAAGGACTGGTTACACTGGAGAACTTGGTTATGAAATATGGTGTCATCCAAAACATGCTCCTGAAGTTTGGGATAAATTAATGGAAGCAGGAAAAGATGATGGATTAATTCCTGCTGGCTTTGCAGCTTTGGACAAACTTAGAATAGAAGCTGGATTAATTTTATTTGGAAATGAATTTGACGGTCAACAAGACCCATTTGAAGCAGGAATTGGTTTTGCTGTTCCTTTAAAAACAAAAGAAGAAGACTTTATCGGTAAAGAAGAATTGATTAAAAGAAAAAACAATCCACAAAAAAAATTAGTTGGTTTAGAATTAATTGGAAAAGAAATTGCTGGTCATGGTGACTGTGTCCATATCGGAAGAGCTCAAGTAGGTATTGTTACAAGTGGATGTCTATCATCAACGCTAAATAAAAATGTAGCTCTTTGTAGAATTGATGCTCAGTATTCAGAAATTGGTACAGAAGTTGAGGTTGGAAAAATAGATGGTCATCAAAAAAGAATTAGCGCAAAAGTCGTTGGGTTTCCATTCTACGATCCAACTAAATCTAGAGTGAGATCTTAGAAAAATGCCAAAAGAAAAAAAGACCCTTTTAGATTTTTGGGAAGATCAAATGAAACAATCCCATACCGCAAGTAACTATTTTTTTAGAAAATCACCTTCTCATTATCATATGATGTTGTTGGTTATGTCAGCTTTCAAAGAAGGAAAAAAATTATCAGTTGAAGAATTAAAAACAAAATTATTTAAAACTTCTCGACCAAAATCAGCTTTAATAATTAATGAAGCTGTCGAAAAAGGTTTCTTTAAACTTGAAAAAACTTCAACTGATCAGCGAATTAAAAATATAGTTCCTAGCGATTCATTTATTAGTGAATTTAATCACTATTTAGAAACACTGAAAAACATCAGTTATTAATCCATTTTTTTGATCGATATTAAAAATATCTAAATTTTATATATAATTTTTACTTCTATAAATAAGTATATTAATTACCATTATCAAAAAATAATGTTTTGATATGACGACATTACCTTCAAAAGCAAAAGTAGTAATAATCGGTGGTGGAATACACGGTTTAAGTACTGCATGGAAACTTTCAGAAACTTACAAAAATCCTGGCGATATAGTTGTGCTAGAAAAAAAAGATACAGCTGCTGGTGCAAGTGGAATTGCATGTGGAGTTGTAAGAAATAATTATTTTCAGCCAGCAATGAGAGAGTTGATGGCTCATTCAGTTTCAGTTTGGGAAAGTGATCCTAAAGCATTTAAATATAATCCTGTTGGATACTTACAAATATCTCCAGAAGTAATGCATGAAGATGTTGCAAGTATTTATGAACAGCAAAAAGCAATTGGATATGAGTCGGTTTTTATTGAAGGAGAAAAAGATTGTACAAATTACATGAAGGGAATTTTTGATGATTGGCAAGCTCAAGGTATCACATCTGTACTTCATGAAAAAAAAGGTGGATACGCTTTTAATAAAGATTCAATTAAAGCCCTAGAGAACAAATCTACATCTAATGGTGTTCAAGTTATGAAAGGTGTAAGGGTAACTGGTTTTAAAAAAGGAAGTAACAGTCAAGCAGTAACTGGTGTTGAAACTGACAAAGGAACTATTGAATGTGAACAAGTTGTTGTTGGTGCAGGACCATGGGCAAGAGATTTTTGGAATATGTTAGAGCTACCAAAGACAGCTCACATAAAAGGTAAAGATGGTAAAATGCATGAAACTGATATGTGGACTTACTGGATGCTTCAAGAAGGGGTAATAGGAGTTGAGCCAGATTTCTTAAAAACAAATGATGGCAAACAACCGCCTGTAGTTCACGTTGACTCAACTGCACCTTTATATTCTGACAAAACGCAAAAATTATTAACAGATAAAATTTGGGGAATTTATTATAAACCTGATATTGAAGGTTTAGGTGTACAAGGTGGAACTTCTCCTTACATTGTTAAAAAACATTTTGATCAAGTAAATGTTGATCCTTATGGAATTGAATCTCCAGAGTATCAAACGACAGATGCATTTAGTGAAATGTGGTGTTCAGCACTTGCACATTGCCAAAAAAGGTTTGAAGGAAAATCAGATTTATACAGAAAAGGACCATCGGGTGGTTTGGGATGCATGACACCTGACTCTTTTCCAATCTTCGATAGATTTTTTGAAAACGTCTATATGATTGCAGACGCTAATCACGGATATAAAATGATTGGTGTTGGTGAACTTGTTGCAAAAGAAATTCTTGGTACTGAAAGTGATTTATTGAAACCGTTTAGATTCAACCGTTACGAGAAGGGTGAACTTCATCCTACTTCTAACAGTCCGTTCCCTTGGAGTTAAACTCTAAGCCTAGACACAAATAAAATTTTCAGCTACGTTTGAATAAATTAAATTCATTGAGGGGTGAAAATGACAGATCTAGAGAAACACGTTAACCAACCGGGTCGTGCTAAATTAGTAAAAGACGTAAGAGCAAAAATTAAAGAGTTAGGAATAACTTATATTTATTTTCAATTTATTTCAGTAACTGGAAGAGTTGTGGGAAAAGGTATTCCTGCTGATCATTGGGAAAGAACTGCTGAAAAAGGTTTTCAATTAGTTTATGGCTCTACTGCAAACTTATTTTTAGATCGTCACAATAATTACATCGGTTATGGTCCGGAGGCTATGGAGCTTGTGGGTATTCCTGATCCAGAAACTTTTGTACAATTACCTTGGGATAAAAGAGTTGCTCGAGTTTTCTGTACTTGTTTTAGAAATAGAGAAGAAAGAGTAAATCCAGGCGGTCACTTAACTTCAGACTGTAGAGGAAATTTAAGAATTTTCATGGATGAATTTAAGAAAAAACATGGTCTAGAATTAAGAGTTGGTACTGAACCTGAAATGATGTGGTTGACTAAAA
This sequence comes from Pelagibacteraceae bacterium AG-390-M19, assembly GCA_003279765.1. Lineage (GTDB taxonomy): Bacteria > Pseudomonadota > Alphaproteobacteria > Pelagibacterales > Pelagibacteraceae > Pelagibacter. The sequence goes on from QCHC01000005.1 coordinate 22,989, forward strand.
ATGAAGACGGAACACCGTCAGGTAAAGGTTTCTCAAAACCTTTCTGTTACCATATTGATCAATTCGAGTCATTAAGACCGGTATTTATGCAAGTAATAGAATATGCAAATGCTATGGGCCTTGACATGATTCAAGGTGACCATGAAGATGCGCCAGGTCAATTAGAATTAAACTGGACTTATGATAACGTTTTAAGAAATGCGGATAGATTATCTACTTACAGACAAATTTGTGCACAAGTAGCAAGAGAACATAATTTAATTGCTTGCTTTATGACAAAACCTTTTATGGGTGTTTCTGCAAGTGGTTGCCATACAAACATGTCTTTATGGAAAGGTGGAAAGATTAAAGTAAATAAACTTGGTCATAAATCTTTACCAGGAGTTGATGGAGTTTTTAGTTATGTTGAGGGTGGAACAAACACTTTCATGCCTGATACTAAGGATATGCAAATGCCAGGTAAAATTGGTTTACAATCTATTGCAGGTATAATGAAACACTTGCCAGCGTTAACAGCTCTTGGATCTTCAACTGTAAACTCTTACAGAAGATTATGGGATCAAGGATTTTGGGCACCTGTTTATGCTGACTGGGGATATCAAAACAGAACTTGTGGTTTAAGAGTTTCTGCTCCAGGAAGATTTGAGTATAGATCAGTAGACTCGATGCATAATCCTTACTTGTTAGGTGCTGCTTTATTAAAAGCTTGTGACGAAGGAATAAGTAAGAAAATGAAACCAGCCGCTCCAGAGTCTAGAAATATTTACGAAGCTCAAAAAGCAGGTAAAGATGTTAAAAAACTACCATTAAGTTTAGGTGAAGCTTTGGATAGACTGGCAGAGGATGAAGTAATCAAATCTGCAATGCCAGATGAAATGTATAAAGTTTTCCATTGGTACAAAAATGATGAGTGGGAAAGATTTCTTGGTGCAACAACGCAATGGGATCTGGATACTTATCTTGATTGTCTACCGTAGGTCTTAAAAAAAATATAGAAAGGGTATAAAAATATGTGTGGGATAGCAGGATTAATTCATAGAGGAAAATCCTCAAATGTTGGAAGCGAATTACAAGGAATGCTTCAAGCGTTAAAACATAGAGGTGAAGACTCAACTGGATATGCTTTGTATGGAGATACAGATGGTAAAAATTTCATCATGCGTTTCAAAGTTGGTGAAAACGTTGGAGAAGGAAGTTCATCTATTATGGAAGATGTTTCTGTATATGATGAAAGAAAAAAAGTTGTAGATCAAACTCTAGCTGAGATGGGAGCTAAAGTTATTAAAGAAGAAAGAACACTTCCCTACTCTTTAAGATATGAAATTGATTATGATGTAAAAGACCTTCTGGAATTTTCTCAACGTATAGAAAGTATTCCTGGTGTAGAAATTCTTTCGATGGGTAAATCTTTGGAAGTTATTAAAGATCTTGGAAACGCTAAAATGGTTTGTGATAGATATAGCTTAGATAAAGTTGTTGGAACTCATGCTATTGGTCATGCTAGAATGGCTACAGAGTCTGGTGTAGATATTAAATCTGCTCACCCTTTTTGGGGTTATCCATTTAGCGATGTATCTGTTGTTCATAATGGGCAGCTAACTAATTATTGGAATAATAGAAGAGTTTTAGAAAACAAAGGTATGAGATTTATGTCTGAATGCGATTCAGAATTGATTGCAGTTTACCTTGCAGAAAAAATGAGAGATGGAGCAACTTTAGAAGAAGGAATGAAAGCATCTTTAACAGGTTTGGATGGTGTTTTTACTTACTTTGTTGCAACAAAAGACTCTTTGGGAATGGCAAAAGACACAATGGCTGCAAAACCTTTGGTGTTATACGAGTCTGACGATTTAGTTGCAATGGGATCAGAAGAAATAGCAATAAGATCCGTATTACCACAAGAAATTGATACATATGATCCATTTGATGGGGAGGTGAAAGTATGGCAAATCTAAAAACAGTATCGAAAAAATCAAAAGCCCAATCAATGGGTATGCACACGGAAGTATTAACAGGAAGAACTCAACAAAAGTTCTTTAACCCTGATGAAGCAGAAAACTTTTATTACTTTGGTACATACGATGTAGACTTCAATAAAAGAACTGAACTTGATGTTAAAGACATGACAGCTCCTGAAGCTAATAAAGAAATCGATAACTTAATGAGCCAAGGATATGGGACAATAGTAATAAAAAACCCACAAGGTAAACATAGTCTTGGGGTTGGTATTTTAAATAAACTTAATTTAATTTTTGAGGGAAGTTTAGGATACTTTGGAATGGGTTCTTGCGATGGTCCTATAGTTAGAATTAATGGAAGAGTTGGCTGGTCATGTGCAGAAAATTTAATGGCTGGTAAAGTAGTTATTGAAAAAAATGCTGGATCTTGTTTTGGTGCGGCAATTAGAGGTGGAGATTTAATTTGCAAAGGTAGTGTTGGTGCCAGAACTGGTATTGATATGAAAGGTGGAACCATAATAATTGGTGGTGACGCTGGTGCCTTTACTGGTTTTATGATGCAAAGAGGTAGAATAATAATTCTTGGAGATGTTGGAATTAACCTAGGCGACTCTATGTACGATGGGACAATTTTCGTAGGTGGAGAAATTGGTTCATATGGTAGTGATGCAGTAGATGCAGAATTAACATCTAGTGATCAAGATTGGCTAAAAAGAAAATTAAAGGTAGCTGAAATTGGTGAAAATTTTGACGTTAGTAAAATGAAAAAAATTGTAGCTGGTAAAAAGCTTTGGAATTATGACAATTTGGAACCTACAGAGAAGAAGGGAGCAATATAATGCCTAAGAAAAAATCTAAAAAAATTAAAAAAAATGGAAAAGGTGTCGGTGGAAAAGCTGATGTCCATGCGCATGAAGAAGGGAAAAGAAATAAAAGTTTATTAGGTCATAACGCTATCTTCACACCTGAGGTAATAGACGACATTCATATTAAATCTCAATTAGGAAGATACAGAATGCGAGGAATGGCATTGATGAAAAAAATTCCTACTTTTGATGATTTGGTTTTCTTACCTGGAACACTAACTAGATTTGTAATCGAAGGTTACAGAGAAAAATGTGAAACAAAAACTGTTATTGGACCAAGATGTGAAAATCCAATTGAATTAGATATTCCAGTTTATATTACAGGAATGAGTTTCGGTGCGCTTTCTTATGAAGCAAAAACTGCTTTAGCAAGAGGAGCTACTATGGCTGGAAGTGCTACTTGTTCAGGTGAAGGTGGAATGATACCTGATGAAAGAAGATATTCAGAGAAATGGTATTACCAATGTATTCAATCAAGATATGGTTTTAATCCACATCATGCTCAATTAGCAGATGGAATTGAGGTATTTATTGGACAAGGACAAAAAGTTGGTATGGGTGGGCACTTAATGGGTCAAAAAGTTACTGACCAGGTTGCAGAAATGAGATCGCTACCATCAGGTATTGACCAAAGATCACCTGCAAGACACCCTGACTGGTTAGGTCCTGATGATTTGGCTCTAAAAGTTGAGGAGTTAAGACAATTAACAAAAAATAAAGTTCCAATTCAGTTAAAACTTGGTGCATCAAAAGTTTATGACGATGTACGTATGGCTGCAAAATGTGATCCAGACTCTATTTATTTAGATGGTATGGAAGGATCTACTGGAGCAGGACCACATATTGCTGCTGCAAATACTGGAATTCCAGGAATTGCTGCTATTAGAGAAGCAAGAAGAGCGATTGATGATGTAGGTAAAACTGGAAAAGTAACATTAATTTATGCTGGTGGAGTAAGAGACGGTGCTGACATGGCTAAAGCTTTAGCTCTTGGAGCAGATGCAATAGCAATTGGTACAGGATCTATGATCGCACTAAATTGTAATAAAGATATCCCTGAAGCAAACTTTGAAAAAGAAATGGGAGTAAAAGCAGGTGAATGTTATCATTGCCATACTGGACGTTGCCCAGTAGGTGTTGCTACACAAGACCCTAAACTAAGAGCAAGATTAAACCCTGATGATGCTGCGTTAAGAGTTTATAATTACCTTCACTCAATGACTTTGGAGGCTCAGCTATTAGCCAGAGCTTGTGGTAAAACAAATATCCACTCTCTAGAGCCTGAAGATTTAGCTGCATTAACATCAGAAGCATCAGCTTTAGCAAAAGTTCCGTTGGCTGGAACTAACTATACAGTTGGTGTCGATAACTACCACAAAATATAGAGGTAACTATGCCAAAGAAAAAAAATAAAAAAGTAGCAAAAACAAAAGAGATAAAAGGTCAGTTAGGTAAAAAGAAAGAGACTGCCAGAGAAAAAATGATTGGTCAGTCCATTGGTTACAGATACGATGTAAATCTTTTACCTGACTATTCTAAACTAACTCCATTTCTTAAAAAATACATAGAAGCTATGGGTTGGGATGATTTAAATTGGTTGGAAGATGTGCATATGGGCTATGAGGAAGATAGACCGGCAGTGTTCTGTAGAAATGCAAATGGTTGGGTTACAATTCCAAAATCAATTAAACTTCCTAATAACCAACAAGACAGAGACATGATTGCAAGAGAGCTCTTAGTTAAGTTTCAAATGTCTCCAAAACATCCTCTTGTTGATTTGAAAAAAGCTTATCTAAAATTTTAAATAACAATCAATAGTTGATTTATTTTTAAAAACCTAGCGCACATGCTAGGTTTTTAAGCCTTTTTTATGTTTGTATCGAATCAGAAAATTTAATAGGCTTCCTTAAACTAATATGGAGAGTGAAAATGACTGATCAGTTGGCTGCTCTTACTACCATATTTACAGAATTCTACTACTGGGTGACAGTGGTGCTGATGTTCTTAATTCACGTCGGTTTCTGTATGTATGAAGTTGGAGCTTCTCGATACAAACACCATCAACATACTCTTATGAAAAACACAATGCTGATACCTTTAGTAACAGTAACCTGGTTTTTATTTGGTTGGTGGATTTACTGGGCTTTTCCAACAGGACCTGGATTAGCACCTTCAATAATGAATGAAAGTACTGCTCTAATCACAGACGAGTCTGCGTTTAGTGCTACTTGGTATACAGCTACAAGTGAACTTATGGCGATCAATCTAGGAGATCACATTTCTGGTGTCTTCTGGGCTGCTTTCCTTCTATTTTCTTGGACAGCTGCTTCTATCGTTTCAGGAGCTATCATAGAAAGAATTACAACTTTTGCATTTGGTATTCTAGCAATTGCGATTGGGTCGGTATTTTGGACAATTGATGCTGCTTGGGGATGGCACTTTGATGGATGGATGTTAAAACTTTTGGGATATCATGATGCATATGCATCAGGTGTAATCCACGCAATTGCGGGTGGATTTGCTTTAGGTGTTCTTATGGTTTTAGGTCCAAGAATTGGAAAATTCTCATCAAGTGGTGAACCTAGAAACATAGGGCCTAGAAATCCTTGGCTAGTAACAGTTGGATTATTTTTAATTTATACTGGTTTCTGGGGATTTTATGCTGCATGTAACATTCCAATTTTTGACTTAGGTCCAGAATATGGAATGGAAGGTATATCTTATTGGACAGCTACAAATATATACGTAACTCCTACTACACTTAGTGGTATTACCTTTAACTTCTTGATGTCACTATCAGGAGGATTATTGGCTGGATATTGGATTGCTAAAGGTGATCCTTTCTGGACATACTCTAGTGGACTAGCAGGTGTTATCTGTGCTTCAGCTGGAAATGACTTATATCATCCAATTCAATCAATGATCATTGGTATGATCGGTGTTGTGATTGCATACAAACTACATTACTGGGTTGAACGTAAGTTCAAAATCGATGATGCAGTAGGGGCAGTTGCGGTTCACGGTTATGCAGGATTTGTTGGTCTTGTAATTTGTGGTTTTGTTTTATGGGGCTACCCATCATCTGGTTACAGTGTGGGTGCTATGTGGGATGGAACTACTTATGCAACAATCAATCCTCTTGGACAGTTCATCGGAGCAATAATTATGTTTGTTGTTCTTGGACTAATACCAGGCTATATCATAGCTAAAGTACTTAACGGTATGGGCAAACTAAGAATCCCACGTGAAGTAGAAATAGCTGGATTAGATTATGAAATGATGGAAACTGCTAAAGAAGATGAAAAAGCAGTTGCATCTGCAACCAGGTAAAGGAGAAATATATGGCTACAGTAACAAACTGGATAGATCACCTTAACAAACCAGCTGAAGAAGTGGTTGGTGCTGTTTACCCTGGTGCTGGATCTAGCGAAGGTATACTGGTAATCATTGCTATAATTTTATGGGTTGGTTGGCATGTCTTAACTGCAAAATCTGAAAGTGATGAACTTTCAAGATTAGCAAGGAAGAGACATGGTGCTAACGATCATAAAAGCAATATTACCGATTGGTAATTAAAATTAAAATTTGGGCGCTATTTTAATTAATAGCGCCCTTTTTAATTTGAAGTTTTATGAGAGATGAAAATAAAGAATTGAGACCCTCAAAGATGAGAGGAGTTGTGTTTCCTAAAGCTAAATACGGTGTAATTTTAGCAATAATAATTATTATAGTTGTAAATCTAATTTATTATAAAGAAACTATCTTATCTTTTTTTAAATAATTATGTTAAGCTAAGTAATGGCTAAAGACTTATTTAAAATTGCAAAACAAAAAAAAATTAAATATTTTTTAATTAGCTTTGTTGATCTTTTTGGAGTTTTGAGATCAAAACTTGTTCCAGCTCATGCAATAAAAGAAATGCAAACTGCAGGTGCAGGTTTTGCTGGTTTTGCAGCATGGCTGGATATGACACCAGCAGACTCTGATATGTTTGGAATCCCCGATCCTGATAGTTTGATTCAATTACCTTGGAATAAAGAAGTTGGATGGTTAGCATCTGATTTATGGATGAACGGTAAACCAGTAGAAGCATCGCCAAGAGTAATGTTAAAAAATCAAATCAAAAAACTAAAAACACAAAATTTGACAATGAAATCAGGTGTTGAATGTGAGTATTTTCTAATATCACCTGATGGAGATTCAATTGCAGACCCAAGAGATACACAATCAAAACCTTGCTACGATCAATCTGCACTGATGAGAAGATATGATTTAATAAAAGAAATTTGCGATTGTATGATTGAAATGGGATGGGGCCCATATCAAAATGATCATGAGGATGCAAACGGACAGTTTGAAATGAATTGGGATTACTCTGATTGCTTAGAAACTGCAGATAGACACACATTTTTTAAATACATGGTGAAAACAATTGCTGAAAAACATGGATTAAGAGCAACCTTCATGCCTAAGCCATTTAATAATTTAACAGGTAATGGGTGTCATGCTCACGTATCAGTTTGGCAAGGTAAAAAAAATATGTTTTTAGATAAGTCTGATAAACTTGGATTAAGTAAAATTGCCTATAATTTTTTAGGTGGAGTAATTAAAAATGCATCATCGTTATCAGCATTTTTTAATCCAACAATTAATAGCTATAGAAGAATAAATGCACCACCTACGAAATCTGGTGCATCATGGTCACCAAGTAGTATTTCTTATACAGGCAACAATCGAACTCACATGATTAGAATACCTGATCCAGGAAGGTTTGAATTAAGATTAATGGATGGATCTGCAAATCCATATTTATTACAAGCTAGTATTTTAGCTGCTGGCTTAGACGGTTTGAAGAATAAAATTGATCCAGGTAATCCTTTGCACTGTAATATGTACGAAGACTTTGCAAAATATCCTGACTTACCAAAATTACCAGATGAATTAGATCAATCACTTTCTAAATTAAAAAATAATAAAAGTATGAATGAAGCGTTTGGATCTCATGTTATTTCAAGCTATGTAAAATTGAGAAACACAGAAATCAAAGAATTTAAATCAAAAGAAAGTTTTGACAAAGCTAAAGCAGTCACGAAATGGGAAAAAGATAATACATTGGATTGTTAGTTTATGAGTATTTTATCTAACGGTCATCAATGGAAATTGACTGAATTTGTAGATAATAAGAAATATTCATTTGATAGAGACCAAATCTTAAACTCATTAACATCAAAAGATATCGATGATGCTTTCAATTCTATTTCAAAATGGGAAGGATACTCCCCTACACCTTTAGTTAAATTAAACAAATTAGCAAAAGAATTAAATTTAAAAAATATTTTTTATAAAGACGAAAATAAAAGATTTAATTTAAAATCTTTCAAAGCTCTAGGAGGAGCATATGCAGTAGAAAAAGTTACTAAAGGAAATAAAGAAATAGTCGTAGCGACTGCTACAGCTGGAAACCATGGTAGGTCTGTTGCCTGGGGTGCAAAAAGATTAGGTTTAAAATGTAAAATTTTTATAAGTGAATTTGTAAGTGATGCAAGAGGCAAAGCTATGGAAGCACTTGGTGCAGAAGTTATAAAAGTTAAAGGCAATTATGAAAATTCTTTGATTGAATGCATTAAACAATCTACAGAAAATAATTGGCAAATTGTTCAGGATGTTGCTTGGAAAGATTATATGCTAGTACCTAAATATACAATGGCTGGTTATTCAGTCATGATGAAGGAAATAGCTGAACAAATAAATAATGAAAAAATTTCTCATATTATTTTACAAGCTGGAGTTGGTGGCATGGCTGGTGCAATGGTAGCTGGAATAGCAAGATATCTAGATAATATTCCAACAATAATTGTTGTGGAACCAGATAGTGCGGCATGTGTGATGGAAAGTATTAAAACTGGAAAGATAGAAAAAATTGATATTAAAAGAGAAAGTTTAATGGGCGGGATGTCGTGTGGAGAAGTGTCACTTGTGCCATGGGAAATCTTAAAAAACTCAGTTAAACATTGTATAAGTTTACCTGACGATGATATTGCAAAAACTATGAAATTACTTGGAAATGCAAGCTTTAGTGAAGAAAGTATAATTGCAGGTGAAAATGCAGCTCCAGGAGTAATTAGTTTAATTGCAAGCTACGAAGATGAAACAATTAAGAATAAAATAGAGCTTAATGAAAAATCTAATGTGTTAATTTTTGGTTGTGAGGGAGATACCGATCAAGAAATGTATCAAAAATTAGTAAACCAAAAATAATTATAATGAAAAGCACAGGAATATTTTGGATTAGAGAAGATTTTAGAATTCATAATAATCCAGCTCTTTCCTTTGCAACCAATAATCACGATAACGTGGTTGCACTATATATTTATAACAATGTTGAATTTGATAACAAAAGAGAAGCTCAGAAATGGTGGTTATTTAAATCATTAGAGTCAATAAAAACAGAACTTTCAAAGTTTAAAATCAAACTTGAAATTTTAAAAGGTGACGAGTTGGATATTTTTTCAAAACTGAAAAAAAAAGATAACGCATGTATCTATTGGAATAAAATTTATGAACCAGATGTTATATCTAAAGGAAAAAAAATAAGAGATCTATTTATAAAAAACGAAATAGAATATAAATATTTTAAAGGAAATATTTTAAATGAATTTCAAGAAGTAACTAAAAATGATGGTACACCATTTAAAGTATTTACACCTTTCTGGAGAACTGCTGAACAAATTTATCTAAATCAACCTCCCAGTAAAAATTACATTGTAAAAAAGAAAACTAAAGCAATCAATTTTTTTAAAAATTCTATAGATCTCAAGAATATTTTACCCAATAAAAAATGGTATGAAAAATTTGATAAATATTGGAAAGTTTCTGAAAATGATTCTCAAAAAATCCTTAAAGATTTGTTAGAAAATAAAATTAAGGATTATGGAACAAATAGAGATATTCCTTCTATAAACGGTACTTCTAGGATGTCTCCGTATTTAAAATTTGGTCAAATTCATGTAAATACAATTTGGAAAAAGTGTAATGAACTAAAATCAAAAGGAATTGGGTATAGAAAATATATAAACGAATTAGGTTGGCGTGAATTTTCTCACAGTCTAATTAATTATTTTCCTGAATTTTTAAAAGGTAACTTTAGAAAAGAATTTGATAAATTTCCGTGGGCTAAAAATGAAAAATTTTTAAAAGCATGGAAAAAAGGTATGACGGGTTATCCTATTGTTGATGCTGGTATGAGAGAGTTATACGAAACTGGATGGATGCATAATAGAATAAGAATGGTTGTAGGATCCTTTTTAGTTAAACATTTGAGAATTAATTGGATAGAAGGAGAGAAGCATTTTAGAAACTGCTTACTTGATTTTAATAAAGCTAATAATGTTGCACAATGGCAATGGGTTGCAGGTTGTGGAGCTGATGCTGCACCTTACTTTAGAATTTTTAATCCTATTCTTCAGGGTGAAAAGTTTGATAAGGAAGGAATATATGTAAAAAAATGGGTTCCTGAATTAAAGAAAGTTCCTGCAAAATTTATTCACAAACCTTGGGAAATGGAAATAAAGTATCAAGAAGCTATCAAAACAATTATTGGTAAAGACTACCCACAACCAATCGTTATTCATGAAAAAGCAAGAGCTGCTGCATTGGATGCATTTCAATCTCTGAAGAAAAAATAACTTATTCTCCCAAAAAATGGTGAATTATAGATCTTTTTTGATCCTCTAATCTATGTTCAAACAAATAGAGACCTTGCCAAGTACCAAGTAATAATTCGTTATTTTTAACACTAAGAGAAATTTGATTATTCGTTAATGCAGATTTTATATGAGCTGGCATATCATCTTTACCCTCAGTTGTATGAACATAAAGCGAATTATCCATTGGTGCTAATTTATCAAAATATTTTATCAAATCAGTTTGCACATCTGGGTCAGCATTTTCCTGAATAATTAAAGATGCACTTGTATGTTGGATACTTAAATTTAAAATTCCATTCTTGAAATTATTTTCATTTATCCAATCAAGAGTTTGATCAGTAAATTCATATAACTTTTGACCATTGGTATTTATTTGAAGATTAAAAAATTCTTGTTTCATGAATTCATCGCTTTGGATGTTAATTCATATAATCTACTGATTGTTCTTTCAAATGGTTTTTCTAATAGTTTTGAAGATGTAAATTTATCTAAACTTTGATCAGCTGTTACTGCAATTGGAATACTATTGTCATAAATTATGTCTAATAAAGTAATAAACCTTTGCTGTTGATTAGAATTAAAATTATCAAACTGTGGTATTTGATCTATCACAATAAAAATACAATTTTTAATAATTTCTAAATAGTCTTCTGCACCTAAATTTTGATCACATAATGTTTTAAAATCAAATCTAGCCACTCCTTCATAAAAATTTTCTATTTTAAAGTTTCTTCCTTTAACATTAATTATTTTCTCAGTTTTTTTTTTATCTTTTGTAATAGTTCTAAAAAATTTATTTATTTTAAAATTAGTTTCTTCATCAAGTGGAAAAAAATATCTATCTTGAGCATTAGATTTTCTATAATCATCTTCAATTACAAGTTCGTACTGAAAAGATTGATCCTCCATTATTTTTATAAATGGTTTGAATTGATCTCTTTGAAGACCATCTTTATAAAGTTCAGAGATTTTAGTATTTGAAGTTACAATTATTTTTATATCTTCTTTGAAGATTTGATCAAACAACTTTCCTAAAATCATGGCATCAACTATGTTAGTTACTTGAAACTCATCAAAGTAAATTAAGAAAGCTTTTGATTTTAATTCTTTAACAAATTCATTAATAATATTTTCTTGGTTATCACCTTTTCTTTCATGAACAAAATTATGAAAACTCAACATAAACTCATTAAAATGTAATCTTAATTTCTTGTGATCTAATTGATCAAAAAAGAAATCTAAAATCATTGTCTTGCCTACACCAACATCTCCATATAAATAAAATCCCTTTTTAAAAGATTGGCTCTTAAAAATTTTTGATATTAATGATTGAAAATTACCCTGATAATACTCTTGCAGTTTTTTTAATAAATCTATCTGGCTAGAATTAATTTCTAGATTTTGTTTTTTACAATGAAATATAAATTCTTTTTCAAAAAATAGAGCCATTAATTTCTTTTAGTTTTAAAATCGATACCATATTCTGAACGAGGTCCTTTTCGTAAACCAAATGGTCCTGGAATAAATATTGTCATTGGTTTTGTACCTGGTTCTAAATCAACTCTATGAAAAGAGTTTGCGGATCTAAAACCTATGTATCCTGGCTTTCTCCAAAATCTTCCATTTTTTGTGGTTTCCCAATACCCTCCTCTTAAGATTATAGTAATGTAAGGGCATAAATGGTTATGCACCCCATCGCCATGATCATCATCTAACATTTCATGAATTAATATATTAAATGGAAACCATTTAGGTCTATTCCTGAATATGACATAGTATCTATTCATCCACGGTTTTGCTTCTTCAAATTTTGGGTGTGATGGTCCTCTATCTAGAACTACTTTTTTTCTACCGATCTTCTCTAAAAATTTCAAGATCATATTTAATTGTATTGCACGATAGAACCGTTTCTTACTACATACAAATTATTATTAAATATAAATGGCTCTGAAACTATGTCTCCAGAAACCTTTTCAATGTTTAAAACTTTTCCTTCACTTAAATCAGCTATTATTATTTTTCCATCAGAATTTGTTAAATATAAATTGGTATTACCTATAACAAAACCAACTGGTTGAATATCTTTTCTTTTTTTGGTTTTATAATTGTTAAAAAGATCTGTAATTCTAAGTATATTTCCTTTATTTTTTTCAATTACATACAAGTAGCCATCATTTGAAACCGAAAAAATCAAATTACCAGTAATTATTGGAGTAATGTTGGAATTTAAATTATTAATCCAATTAACAACTCCTGTTTTTACATCCACAGAGTAAAATTCATTTTTATTATTTGAAAAAAAGATGGATTTTCCATCTGATACTAGTTTTGATATTTTAAAATTATATGTTTCATTGATGATACTGCTACTTTGAGTTGGTAATTGCCAAGTGATTAATCCAGTTTCAATATCAACCGCTGTGATATCTCCGATTGAGTTACTAAATACCACCATTTCATTAATTATAATTAATGAATATTTTGAATTTGATATTGTAAATGAGTCTTCCGTTTGCAAATTCCAACATTCGGACCCATCTTCAATTTTATAGCATCTCAATGTATTTTTATAATCAACTACAAAAATTTTATTTTTATAACTTTTAATATCTGAATTAAATGGATAGGTATTATTCTTTGACCAATTTAACTCCCCAGTATCAAGACTAACTGAGTAATATTTAGCAATACTGTCAGTAATGAAAATATTATTTTCTTTAATTGTAAAATTTAATTTAGGCCTTAATTTTTTTTCAGACTTTGTGTAATGGTTTTTTTTCCATAATACTTTTTTATTATTGTCATATCTAATTATTGTACCTTTTTTATCAAAGAAAATTATACCGTCTGATAAGAAAATTGGTTTATAATTAAGATTGTTTATTTCATCTAACTTTGAGAATTTAAAACTACCAATTTTTTTAAACATTCCATCATATATTTGAGCACCATAGTTATTTGTATTATCAATTATTTTATTAGATGTTCTTAATCCTGATAAATTCAATTTAACTTCTTGATTGAATTCAGAAGCTTTTACTTCTTCTTCTGCAAATATTTTTTTTACATTTTCTTTTTTTGATAAATCTTTGTCCTTTTCTTTCCAAATTCTTGAATTTTCATTGAAAGAACAATTATTTAGAAGAAAAAATGCAACAAAAAATGCTAATAGTCTATTCACTCAAATCTCTGTTTAATCTTTTCTCTGATTCTATTCTTATATCTGGATTTGGATTTTCTAAAGTTGTTATTTGTTCAAAAAACTCTTTTGCTTTCTGTTTTTGATCTTGTGCATAAAAATACTCGGCCATTAAGTATAATGCGTGTGATTTCCATACACTCTCCGAATTAATTAATGGATTTAGCATATTTAGTAAATCAGCTTCATTTGCCTGATCTGCATTAAATAGTGCCTTTTTATAAATAACTAAATTTTTAATTTCTTTATCTAGTGATGTTTCATCAATTATGACATCAAATAATTTATTAACCTCGCTTTGATCAGAAAGGAGGTTGTTATCAATTATAAAATAAAGAGAGAGAGGAGAATAAGTTGGATCTTTTTGATTAATTATCTCCAGTAATTTATTTAAAGTTATGTCTTTAGAATTTTCAGAATGATCGATCGTGATTGCATTAAAATTATCAGATATCTGTCTTTTTTTATCAGTTGTATATTTATCATAACTGTAAACACCTATTACTATTAAAACTAATATAATAACTGAAGAAATTAGAAGTTTTTTGTTATTAATAAAAAAGTTCTTAATTTTTTCGTTTCTAGTATTTGCGTTTATTATTGATAAATCTTCATCCATATCAAATCATGTTCCTTAACACATATTGGAGAATTCCTCCATTTTTATAATACTCCAACTCATTTTTAGTATCTATTCTAGATAAAGTCTTCACTTTTTTAATTTCTCCAGAGATATATTTGATCTCTATAATAACTTCATCAGAAGGATTTATGCCTTTTTCAATATCAACTACACTTATTAGTTCTGAACCAACTAAATTTAAGCTTTTTCTATTTTCTCCATCTTTAAATTGCAGTGGCAAAATTCCCATCCCAATTAAGTTTGATCTATGAATTCTCTCAAAGCTTTCAGCAATAACCGCTTTTACTCCTAAAAGTTTAGTTCCTTTAGCAGCCCAATCTCTTGAGGAGCCAGTTCCATATTCTTTGCCACCTATAACTACTAGATCAGTTCCTCTTTTTTTATACTCAACAACTGCATCATAAACAGGCATAACTTTTTCTTCAGGATATAATTTTGTAAATCCACCTTCAGTTCCTGGCGCCATTTCATTTCTAATTCTAATATTTGCAAAAGTTCCTCTCATCATAACTTCATGGTTACCTCTTCTTGAGCCATAAGAATTATAATCTTTAGGTAAAATTTGATGTTCCATAAAATATTCTCCAGTTGGACTATCTTTTTGTATGCTGCCAGCTGGTGAAATATGATCTGTTGTTATCATGTCACCTAATATTAATAACGGTCTTGCATCTTTAATTTCTTTAAATCCTTCTGGTTCATCAGATAAACCTTCGAAGAATGGAGGTTTTTTTACATAAGTTGAACCTTCATCCCATTTATAAATACTGCTTTTTTCAGTTTTAATTTTTTGCCATTGAGTAGGACCATCAGAAACATTTGAGTATCTTTGAATAAACATATCAGCATTCAAAGATTGTTTTAAAGTATTCTCTATTTCTTGATTTGATGGCCAAATATCTTTTAAAAATATATCTTTTCCATCTTTACTTTTTCCTAAAGGATCTTTGTATAAATCGAACTCCATGTGTCCTGCTATTGCGTAAGCAACCACTAATGGTGGAGAAGCTAAATAGTTTGATTTTATATGAGGAGAAATTCTTCCTTCAAAATTTCTATTTCCTGATAGTACAGAAACTGCATGAATATTTTCTTTTTGAATTGCTTCTACTATATTTTCAGGTAATGGTCCTGAGTTTCCAATACAAGTAGTGCATCCATATCCAACTAAATTAAAACCTAATTGATCTAAATAAGTATTCAAACCAGCTTTTTCTAAATAGTCAGTTACAACTTGAGATCCGGGTGCTAATGATGTTTTTACCCATGGTTTAACTTCTAGTCCGTACTCAACAGCTTTTTTTGCAAGCAAACCTGCTCCAATTAAAACATTTGGATTTGAAGTATTGGTACATGAAGTTATTGCAGCAATTAAAATTGAACCATCTTGAATTTCATAATCAGTGTTAGAAACTTTAGAGATTGATTTTTGATCATTATTGTTTGCTTCAGATAAAACTTTTTTAAATGAAGTTGGTGCATCAGTTAACAAAACCTTGTCTTGAGGTCTTTTTGGGCCAGAAATAGTTGACACAACTGTAGACATGTCTAATGAAATTACATCGGTAAATTCTAAATCATTACTTGCCCATAAACCTTGTTCCTTCGCATATTTCTCAACTATCTCAACTGTATGCTTATCTCTTCCTGAAAATTTTAAATATTTTAAAGTTTCATCATCTATTGGAAAAAAACCGCAAGTTGCGCCATATTCTGGAGCCATATTTGCGATAGTTGCTCTATCTGCAAGAGTTAGGTTTTTTAATCCATCTCCATAAAATTCTACAAATTTTCCAACAACACCTTTATCTCTTAGCATTTTTACCACTGTTAAAACAAGATCTGTTGCTGTTGTACCTTCGGGCATTTTATTTTTAACCTCGAAACCTATCACTTCGGGTATCAACATAGAAATAGGCTGACCTAACATTCCCGCCTCTGCTTCAATGCCACCTACTCCCCAGCCTAAAACTGAAAGTCCGTTAACCATCGTTGTATGACTATCTGTACCGACAAGAGTATCTGGAAATATATATTTCTCTCCTTTAAATTCTTCAGACCAAACTACTTTGGATAAATATTCTAAATTTACCTGATGACATATTCCTGTTCCTGGCGGAACAATTCTAAAATTATCAAAAGCTTGCTGTCCCCATTTTAAAAATGAATATCTCTCACCATTTCTATTGAATTCTATATCTACATTTTTTTCAAATGAATCTGCTTTTGCAGATTGATCAACTTGCACAGAGTGATCAATTACAAGATCGACTGCTGACAATGGGTTAATTGTATTTGGATCTTTATTCTTTTCTTTTACAGCTTCTCTCATGGCAGCTAGATCTGCAACTGCAGGGATTCCTGTATAATCTTGAAGTAAAACTCTCGCAGGTCTATATGCGATTTCGGTTTTAGATTTTTTTGTTTCTAACCAATTTTTAATTGCTTCTATTTGGGACTTTGTAACACTTAAGTCATCTTCATATCTCAATAAGTTTTCTAATAAAACTTTTAAAGATTTAGGAAGTTTACCAATTCCCTCAAGTCCATTTTTTTCTGCTTCGCTTAATGAATAATAATTGTACTCTTTTTTATTGATTGTGATTTTTTTTAGTGAATTGTAAGAATTTTTTTTTCCTGGTGTCATATTTTACAAATAAAAAGTTATTATGCTTGTTAA
>QCHC01000006.1 GCA_003279765.1 Pelagibacteraceae bacterium AG-390-M19
AAATTGGGATTGATAAATAAACTAGTTCTAATACTAGACTTTTTAAATTTAAAAATTATTTTTTTCAATTTTTTATAATTATCTTTTAGATTTAAACCACCTTCTGTGGTTATTTCTTTTCTGTTTTCTGGAACAATGCAAATGTAATTTGGTTTATATCTTAAAGCTTTTCTAATTATTTCACTATTCATTGAGACTTCAAGATTAACTAACACTTTATTCAAAGCACAAATCTCTTTAGTATCAAAATCATTTATGTGCCTTCTATCTTCTCTCAAATGAATAGTTACAGAATCTGCACCCAATTTTATAACTTCTTTTGCTGCAAAAACTGGATTGGGATGTTTTTCACCACGTGCATTACGAAGTGTTGCAATATGATCTATATTTACGCCTAGTCTTTTCACTTAATAAATCTACTTCCTGGAGTGGTAATGGGAATTAATTTTAGAGATTTAGGTATATTTTTAAAGGTGTAGCTAGGGACATCTATTTTTAAATGAGAAACAATTTTATTTTTAATTTTTAAAGATTTTTTTGTTGATCTGTCAATTATTGAGGCAAATCCAACAAGTTTTGCATTTGATTTTTTAATAAGTTTCACGCATTCCAAACTGGATTTACCAGTCGTAATCACATCTTCTATAATTAAAACTCTTGCTCCCTTTTTTATACTAAAGCCTCTTCTGAGAGTAAATTTTCCATTCACCCTTTCGCAAAAAATAGTTTCTTTTTTTAAAATTTTACCAATTTCATAACCTATGATTACTCCACCCATTGCTGGAGCAAGTATTAAATCTATTTTTTTAAAATTTTTTTTAATTTTTTTTGCTAATGATTTGCAAATTATGTCAGCTAAATTAGGAAAACTTAAAAGTTTAGCACATTGTATATACTTTGGAGAGTGTAGTCCTGAGGATAAAACAAAATGTCCTTCTAGTAACGCATCAGTCTTTTTTAAAATATTTAAGGATTTTTTGAGTGAAAGCATTTCTTTTTTCTTCGTGTCTAATTATCTTAAATTTTATACCTTTTTGCTTTAGCTCTGCAATAAAATTTGTAAAATTCTTAAGATTTCTAATTATTAATCTAAATTTAAAATTAATATAGTTTGGATTTTTACCTGCCATCTCTAAATTAGAAATGTTAAGTTTATGACTTCCAATTAAAGAACTTATATCACCAAGTTGACCAGGTTTATCAGGCAAAGAAATCCAAAGTGTAGTGTTATATTTTTTTGTTTTTTCCTCTTTTTGCTCACCTTTATCATGCCAATATCTTCTAATAGCAGCTCTTGCTTTACCTGTTTTGGTGGTTGGTATCCAATGCAATGATGGTGAACTATTTTTAGATGTAAGAATGTTAACCCTATCACCATTTCTTAATATTGTTTGTAATTCACTGTTATTTCCATTTACCTCACATCCAGTTGCGGAATTACCAATTTTGGTGTGAACAGCATAAGCAAAATCGATTGCTGTTGCATCTTTTGGTAATTTAATTACAGATCCTTTTGGTGTGAAGCAAAAGACATTTTCCTGAAACATTTGAAGTTTTGTATACTCATAAGAGTCTTCGGGATTTTCATTTTTTTCAATAATCTCCACCAAATCTTTTAACCAATCATACTCTTTCCAACTTAATGAATTAAATTTTTCAGAAGATTTGTATTGCCAATGCGATGCAATACCTCTTTCTGCAAAGTCATGCATTTCTTTTGTTCTAATTTGAATCTCTATAGGCTTTTTATTTGAACCAATAACTGAAGTGTGAATTGACTTATATCCATTTATTTTAGGCGAAGAGATGTAATCTTTAAATTTGCCAGGAATACAGTTCCATTTCTTATGAAATATACCAAGAGTTTTATAACAGTCATCAATAGTATCTAATATAATTCTAAAGCCAATTATGTCTGTTATCTGCTCTAAAGAAACTCTTTTTTTTTGAACTTTTCTCCATATTGAAAATGGAGTTTTTTCTCTTCCATATATTTCAGCATTAATTTCGTGATCATTCAATATTTCACTAAGTTCATATGATTGTTCTTCAAAAATATCTTTTCTATTTAATTTTATTTCATCAAGTCTTTTTTTTATTAATTTTCTTGCATCATAATTTAAAATTTCAAATGACAAATCTTCAAGCTCATCACGTATTCTGTGCATACCCATTCTATCTGCCAATGGAGCATAAATTTCCATTGTTTCTTGAGCAATCCTTTGTCTTTTTTCCTCTTTCGTAATTGCTTTAATCGTTCTCATGTTATGCAATCTGTCTGCAATTTTTACTAACAAAACTCTAATATCTTTTGATGTAGCTAAAATTAATTTTCTAAAGTTTTCTACTTTAGAATTTGATCCAGCCGTATTTTCAAAAACAGATATTTTGGTAACACCATCTACTAGGTCAGCAACCTCATTACCAAATTCAGCTTTTATTGTTTCATAAGTTGCAAATGTATCTTCAATAGTGTCATGCAACAACCCTGTAGCGATTGTAGCACTGTCTAATTTTAACTCTGTTAAAATATTTGCAACTTCAATTGGATGTACAGAGTAAGGATCTCCGGAAGCTCTCTTTTGACTCTTGTGGGCCTTTACAGCAAAATTATAAGCTTTATCTAATTTTTCAGGATTTAAAAATTTATTGTAATTTTTAACTTTATTAATTAGTTCATTAGAATTCAGCATAATCTTATTATAGCATTAATTTAAATTTGTTTAATAGACCTAATGTCTGCTTGAGAGAGTGAAGAAATCAAGCTTTTAAGATCTTTTTTAATAGTTGGATGATGCCATTCTTTTTGAATTTCAAAAAAAGGGATAAGTACAAAATTTCTTTTATGCATAAGCTTATGAGGCAAAGTTAATTTGTTTTTTACTTTTAAAACTTTTTTATTAAAGTCGATTATGTCAATATCACAAATACGTGGATCATTTTTTTTACCTTTTTTTCTTCCTAACAAAATTTCAATTTTCTTACATATTTCTAGGAGACTTTCTGGATCGTCATAAAATTTTGCCTTAATAACTATATTTAAAAATTTAGGTTTTTTAGGATCTGGCCAAGAAGGTGTTTCATAAAAATTTGAAATAGATAAAAAATCCAGATTGTTTTCTCTTAAGTGAGATTTTGCAATTTCTATATTTTTTTTTCTATTACCTAAATTAGAGCCAATACCTAAATAAATAGTTTTAGCTTGATTTTCTAATATATCTTGCCTTTTCACGGTTCCAATCTCTACTTTTTTTTGTTGCTCTTTTATCATATTGCTTCTTACCTTTGGCAACTGCTAATTCAATTTTGGCTTTCCCTTTTTTAAAATACATTTTTGTTGGAACAATAGTAAATCCATCTCTTTGCATTTTTCCAATTAATTTGTTTATTTCTCTTTTGTTAAGCAGTAACTTTCTTTCATCGGTTGGGCTATGATTGGAGTAACTTGCTTGTTTGTAAAGTGAAATGTGAGAATTAATTAAAATTATTTCTCCATTTTTTTCAACTGCATAAGAGTCTGCTATATTAACTTTTCCATCTCTTACTGATTTAATTTCAGAACCTTTAAGAACAATACCTGCTTCTAAAATATCCTCAAAAAAATAATTAAAACTAGCTTTCCTATTTAAGCAAATTATTTTTAAACCAGAATTGGTTTTTTTGTTCATTAAATCAATTTTGCTGACTGAAGAGACTTTTTAACAATTTCCTTTGTTTGTTCGGTAACTTTTACCAGAGGTAATCTAACATCATCTTCGCATAGATTTAATAATTTAGCAGCATATTTTACTGGACTAGGATTACTTTCTACAAACATTGAATGATGAATTGGCTGTAAAATTTTATCTAATTTTTCAGCTTCACTAATATCATTTTCAGATTTAGAATATTTTTGAAAATCTGAGCAAAGTTTTGGCGCTATATTTGCTGTTACACTTATTGCGCCTACTCCACCTCTTTTATTAAATTCAAATGCATTATCATCATTACCAGTCAATTGAATAAATTCTTTACCCATTTTTGATAGTTGTTGATCTACTCTATCTAAATCTCCAGTAGCATCTTTAACACCAACTATATTTTTTAACTCAAACAACCTTGCCATTGTGTCAACATTCATATCGATAACTGATCTACCTGGAATATTATAAATTATTATTGGTATGCCACATTTATCATTTATAGCTTTATAATGCTGGTACAAACCTTCTTGAGTAGGTTTATTATAATAAGGTGTTACGATTAGAGCAGCATTTGCACCTGCCTTTTCAGCGTGTGAAGTTAAAGAAATAGCTTCCTCAGTAGAATTTGAACCTGTTCCAGCTATAACTGGAATTTTTCCATTACTTTCTTTTATGCAGAGATCAATTACTTTTTGATGTTCATCATGACTTAATGTTGGAGATTCTCCTGTTGTGCCAGCAGGCACAAGACCACTAGTTCCATTTTCAATATGAAAATGTATTAATTTAATATATGCCGCCTCATCTAAGAGATTGTTTTTAAACGGCGTAATTAAAGCAACATTTGATCCTTTGAACATAAATACTTATAACATAGTTTAAAGATTCATATACCAAAAGATTATGATTAAAAAATTATTATTTTTAATAATAACTTCCTTGATTGGCTTTAATTTCAGTTGGGCTCAGATTGTACCTTTAAAAAAACCATCGCTATCCTCTGAGGAACTAAATAAAAAAATAATATTAAACACAATCAAACCTCTAAAAAAACCTTCAAAAATTAAAGTTGAGAAAAAGGTGCTTAAAAAAGAAACGAAACTTAGTTTTCTTTTACCTAAAAAAAAACCAATTATTAGCGGATTTATCAATTCAGAAACAGCAAAAATTTCTAAATTTTATAATAAAAAAGATTTTGGCATTGCAAAAAAAGCGATCGGAGAGATGCAAAAAGGACAGTGGAATTCTGCAATTAAAATCTCAAAAAAAGCTAAAGATAGATCGATATATAACTTTATAAAATGGAGACATTTGTTAACAACTGGAAATCAAGAGTCTTTTTTTGATTACCAAGTCTTTATCAATGAAAATTCAGATTATCCTAGAATGGATAGATTAAGATATTTGGCTGAGCATAAACTTTCGACAGAAAAAGTTTCTCCAAGAAAAATAATCAATTGGTTTTCAAAAAATGAACCTTTAAGTGGATATGGTAAAATCATTTTAGGTGAAAGTCATATTTTATCAGGAGACAAAGCAAAAGGTATTGCTCTAATTAAAAATGGATGGATTTCTGCAGATTTATCAAAAAGTGAGTTAAGGTTTTTCAGAAAAAAATACAAAAAATATCTTGATGCAAATGACTATATTAAAAGAGCAGATCATCTAGCATGGAATAGTGATCATTGGGATTTAAAAAGATTAATCAGATATTTACCTAAAGACTATGAATTGCTCTATACTGCAAGACATATTTTGATGACCAAGGGATACGGGGTAGATCAAGCAATCAAAAATGTTCCAAATAAATTTAAAAATGATGCTGGATTAAACTATGATCGTTTAAAGTGGAGGAGAAAAAAAGGACGATTGGAGTCTTCTACTGAAATTTTGCTCAAGATAAGAAATGATAAAGATTATTTAGTTAGACCTGACAAATGGTGGAAAGAGAGAGAAATCATTTCTCGAAAGTTAATTTATAAAAAACAATATGAACTAGCTTATAAAATTAGTAGCAATCACGGAATGTCTGAAGGGCCTGAATTTGCAGAGGCAGAATGGATGAGTGGTTGGATAGCGCTAAGTTTTTTAAATGATCCACTTCTTGCTAAAGATCATTTTAAAAACTTTTTTGATAATGTTAATTATCCAATAAGTGTTTCTAGGGGCTCATACTGGTTAGGTAGATCATATGAAAAACTAAAAGATAAAGATCAATCGGAAAAATGGTATAAAGAGGCTACAAAATATTTAACTACATATTACGGACAATTAGCATTTTTAAAAATTAATCCTAATGGAAAATTTGAACTTGATAAAACAATGTTGGTTGAAGATGAATATAGAAAAGCTTTTTTTAATAAAGAATTAGTAAAAATCACACATCTTTTACATGAGTTAGATAAAGACAAGTATACAAAATTTATCTTAAGACATCTTGCTAATGATAACGTTTCTGAAGGCAGTGAACTTTTAGCTGCTGAACTTGCAACAAGTATCAGTAGATATGATTTTGCAATACAAGTATCAAAAATTGCCTCATATCAAAAAAGATTTCATAACAAATACAATTATCCATTAATAAGCACACCTAAATACATTAATGGAAGAAAGATTCCTGAAAGCGCATTAATTTTATCAATTATAAGACAAGAAAGTGAATTTGATTTAAAAGCAAATAGTCATGCAGGTGCAAAAGGGTTAATGCAATTGATGCCTTACACAGCTAAATTAGTTGCTAAACAAGCAAAGCTTCCTTATGCAAAATCTCGATTAACAACCGATCCAGAGTACAATATAAATTTAGGATCACATTATATTGCTGGTTTAATTCAGCAATATGATGGTGCTTACCCATTTGCAATAGCTGCATACAATGCTGGTCCAAATAGAGTTAAATATTGGAAAAAATTAAATAAGGACCCACAAAAAAAACAGATAAATTATGTTGATTGGGTTGAGCTAATCAAGTTTAGAGAAACTAGAAACTATGTTCAGCGTGTATTAGAAAATTACAATGTGTACAGATATGTACTGGAGCAAAATCCAATAGTAATGAAAGATTTTTTTAAAGATCAACCTTTGTATTAGTGGCGGAGAGAGAGGGATTCGAACCCTCGGTACAAGTTTCCTCGCACGGTCATTTAGCAAACGACTGGTTTCAGCCTCTCACCCATCTCTCCGTATGACATTGTGTAATAAGTGATTTTATTGAAAATTCAATATTTATAAAGTAATTATTCAATTATTATGGGAAATAAATACTCAGTATTTTCATTAATCAAAAATGCCCTTTCATATCATGAGAATTGGCAAAGAGCATGGAAAGACCCTGCACCAAAAAAAGAGTATGACGCTGTCATAGTTGGTGGAGGTGGTCATGGTCTAGCTACAGCATACTATTTAGCAAAAAAACACGACATGAAAAATATTGCTGTTGTTGAAAAAGGATGGATTGGTGGAGGAAACACTGGTCGTAACACTACAATTATTAGATCGAATTATTTATGGGACGCAAGTGCTGGACTTTATGATCACGCACTAAAAATTTGGGAAGGACTATCTCAAGAATTAAACTACAATGTAATGTTTAGTCAAAGAGGTGTAATGAATCTTGCTCACAATTTGCAGGATGTAAGGGATTTAAAAAGAAGAACGCACGCAAATAGACTAAATGGTATTGATGCTGTTTACTTGAGTACAGAAGAAGTTAAAAAATTTTGTCCAATTATAAATACATCTCAAGATATAAGATATCCAGTACTTGGTGGAACGTTACAAAGAAGAGCTGGTACAGCAAGACATGATGCTGTTGCTTGGGGTTATGCTAGAGGTGCTGATGAAATGGGTGTTGATATAATTCAAAATTGTGAAGTAAAAGGTATTAAAAGAAATGGTGATACTGTTGAAGGTTTAGAAACAACAAAAGGATTTATCAAAACTAAAAAAATTGGAGTTGTAGCAGCTGGACATTCAAGTGTAATTGCTAATATGGCTGGAATAAGACTTCCTCTAGAAAGTAAACCTCTTCAAGCACTAGTGTCAGAACCAGTGAAGCCAATTATTGATACAGTTGTTATGTCAAACGCTGTACACGCTTATGTGAGTCAATCTGATAAAGGTGAATTAGTTATTGGTGCTGGAACAGATGATTATGTTTCGTATACTCAAAAAGGAAGTCATCAAATAGTTGAAGGTACTCTAAATGCTATTTTAGAATTGTATCCAATTTTTAGTCGTATGAGAATGTTAAGACAATGGGGAGGAATTGTAGATATATGTCCTGATGCAAGTCCAATATTAAGTAAAACTTCTATCAAAGGACTTTATTTTAATTGTGGTTGGGGTACAGGAGGTTTTAAAGCTACACCTGGATCAGGAGATTTGTTTGCACACACAATTGCTAATGATGAGCCACATAAACTCAATGCAGCATTTAATTTAAATAGATTTGTAAGTGGAGACCTTGTTGATGAACATGGTGCTGCAGCAGTTGCTCACTAATGTTTGTTATTAATTGTCCATATTGTGGTGAGAGAGATCAGCAAGAATTTAAAGCTGGCGGTGAAGCTCATATTGAAAGACCAAAACAACCAACAGAACTTAGTGATGATGAATGGGCAGAATATTTATTTATGAGAAAAAATATCAAAGGTGTTCAGTATGAAAGATGGAACCATGCTCATGGTTGTCGTAAATGGTTTAATATGGTTAGAGACACTTCGAATGATGAGATTAAAGCAATCTATAAGATGGGAGAAAAACCCCCTTCAATATAAAATAAATGTCAGAAAATTTAAGAGTTAAATCTAGTCAATATATTGATGAAACAACAAGAGTTTCATTTAAATTTAACGGTACAACTTATTATGGATTTAAAGGAGACACACTTTCTTCTGCTTTATTGGCAAATAATGTTCATTTAGTAGGTAGGAGTTTTAAATACCATAGACCAAGAGGTATAATGACGTCAGGTTCTGAGGAGCCCAATGCTATTGTTCAAATTAACCCCAATACTAATAGAACTGAACCAAATGTTAGGGCAACTGAAGTTGAAATATATGAAGGAATGGAGGCATCAAGTCAAAATTGCTGGCCGAGTGTAAACTTTGATATTGGTGGAATAAATAATTTTTTATCGCCCTTTTTTCCTGCAGGATTTTATTACAAAACATTTATGTGGCCCGCAAGCTTCTGGGAGAAATATGAATACTTTATAAGACACTCAGCAGGACTAGGAAAATCACCAACGTTAAAAGATCCTGATATTTACGATCACAAAAATATTCATTGTGATGTTCTTGTCGTTGGCGCAGGTATATCTGGAATTTTGGCAGCTAAAAATGCTGCAAAGAATAACTATAAAACTTTACTTTTAGATGAAAAAAATGAATTGGGGGGATCAACTATTTATGAAAATAATGAAAGTAATAAAGTTGATAACAAAATTTCATCTGAATGGTTAAAAAAAGAAATTGAAGAACTTAAAAATATTAAAAATTTAGAAATAAAAACTAGAACAAGTGTTGCTGCCTACCATCAATATAATTATTTATTAGCAAGAGAGAACTTAACAGATCATTTAGAAAAAAAATATAAGACAAATAAAATTAGACAAAGGTTGCTCAAAATAAGAGCAAAGAAGGTAATTTTGGCGACAGGTGCTTTAGAAAGACCAATGGTATTTAATAATAATGATAGACCTGGAATAATGCTTTCTTCTGCAATTAAAAAATATAGTGATTTTTATGGTGTAGCCTGTGGTAGGAAGATTGTATTTTTTACAAATAATGACAGTGCATATGAAAGTGCACTTTCGTTAAACGATAAAGGTATAAAAGTTGAAGCAGTAGTTGATATTAGAAAGCAATCTGAAACAAATTTAGAAAAAAGAGTTATTGATGCAGGTGTAAAAATATACTGGGAACATACAGTTGTTGATACTTCTGGTTATAAAAGATTAAACAATGTTTCAATAATGAAACTATCAAATGATGGAACTTCAGTAACTGGAAATAAAATTTCCATTTCATGTGATTGTTTAGGGGTTGCAGGTGGATGGACCCCAGCTGTTCACTTATATACTCAGTCAGGTAGCAAACTTACTTTTGATGAAGATAAAAAAATATTTATTCCAAATAAAAATAATTCAGATCAAATAAGTGTTGGATCTTGTTGTGGTGATTTTAAGCTTGATGAAATATTTAAAAACCTAAATGAAAAACTGAAAGATTTTTTAGATATAACTGAAACAGATTTTGAAAAAATTACTGTTAATAACGACCAAGAGATTTCAAAAAGAAACATATGGTTATTACCGTCTGATAAAGTTTTAGGCAAAACTAAGCCTTTTGTTGATTATCAAAATGATGCTACTGCAAAGGATATAAAATTAGCACTTAGAGAGGGTTTTAGATCTATTGAACATGTCAAAAGATATACAACAACTGGGATGGGAACTGATCAAGGAAAATTAGGAAATATGCATGCTTTAGGAATAATAGCAGATACAGCAGGTGTTAAGATGGGAGAACTTGGAACGACTACTTTTAGACCTCCTTATACTCCTTTAACATTTGGAACAATTGTAGGGCGTAATGTTGGTAAGTTTTTTGATATTTTTAGAAGAACGCCTATGAATGATTGGCATGTTGAGCAAAAAGCAGAATTTGAAAATGTTGGTCAATGGAAAAGAGCTTGGTACTACCCTATTAATGGTGAAACTATGCACCAAGCAGTTCAAAGAGAAAGCAAAGCTGCAAGGGGAAGTTCGGGAATATTGGATGCGTCCACACTTGGTAAGATTGATATACAAGGAAGTGATGCCTCAGAGTTTTTAAATAGAGTTTATACAAATGCATGGTCAAAACTTGGCATTGGCAAATGTAGATATGGTTTAATGTTAAATGAAGATGGTATGGTATACGACGATGGTGTTACTACAAGATTAGGTGAAAATCACTATCTAATGACAACAACAACTGGTGGTGCAGCAAATGTTCTTGGAAAATTAGAGGATTACCTTCAAACTGAATGGCCAGAATTAGATGTATATTTAACTTCAGTTACTGATCAATTTGCTACAGCAAGTTTGTGTGGCCCTAATAGTAAAAAAATTCTCAAAAAAATTATTCCTGATTTAGATTTGTCTGATGAAAATTTTCCACACATGTCTTTTAAAGAAGCAAAAATCGGAAGTATTGTTTGCAGAATTATGAGAATAAGTTTCACAGGTGAGCAAAGTTTTGAAATTAACGTGCAAGCAAGTTATGGAAAAGATCTGTGGGATAAATGTATTGAGGCTGGTAAAGAATTTAATATTACTCCTTATGGTACAGAAACGATGCACTTACTGAGAGCTGAGAAAGGTTTTATTATTGTTGGCCAAGATACAGATGGAACAATGACACCAATAGATTTACAGATGGATTGGATTGTTAGTAAAAAGAAATATGATTTTATTGGCAAAAGATCTCTTTACAGATCAGATACTATGAGAGAAGACAGAAAACAATTGGTGGGATTATTAACAGAAGACCCTGAGGTTGTATTAGAAGAAGGAGCACAAATTGTTTCTGAACTAGATAAAAAACCTGTTGAAATGCTTGGTCATGTTACATCAAGTTACTTTAGTCCTAATTTAAATAAATCTATAGCCCTAGCTGTTGTCAGAGGTGGGAAAGATATGATGGGTAAAAAATTATTTATCCCTATGGAAGATAAAACAATTAATGTAACTGTTTCAAATCCAGTATTTTTTGATCAAACTAATGAAAGATTAAATGCTTAGTTATAATCAAGTAACAAATAGTGAAATTAATAATAACGGTGTTTCCATAAAAGAAATTGCACCAATAATGAAATTAAATTTAAGAGGCAAAACAAGAGAATTTTTTACAAATGTAGGAAAAACTTTAAATATGATTTTGCCTACAGAAGCAAATACATCTTCATCTAGTGATAAACTTACCGCGATATGGTTAAGTCCAGATGAATGGATGATTGTATCAAATGAGACTACTAGCAAAGAAACCAATACATACGAATTAAATGATATATTATTTAATAATATTTCAAAAACATCATTAGGAGCAGTAACCGATGTAACTGACCAATTTGTTCAATTAGAGATAAAAGGTGATAAAATATATGAACTTTTTTCTTCAGGATGTCCTTTTAATTTTAACTTATTTCGTGAAAAAAAAGGATCGACTGCTCAAACTTTACTAAATCACGTAGATGTTATTATTCACAATAAAGACAAAGATTTTGTTAATTTATTTGTCAGAAGATCATTTGCTAAACATCTTTGGGAATGGATGGAAGACAGTTCTTCAAGACTTTAAAGATTAATTTTTTCGCCTATAATCCCATGGCATTTCAAATTTACCTTGCCAAATACCTAATTTATTATTTTTGGCATTAATTTCATCAGAAACATATTTTTTAGAATACTTTCTGTATGCTACTGCATAACCTTTTGAAACCATCCAAGAATTTAAATTTATATTTCTTTTAAAACACTCTCCTATTAACCTTTTATACCTGTCAACATCTAAAATATTACAATTTAATTTTTGTTTATTAATTTTTTTAATTAACTTTTGAGTAGATACTTCTCCACACATATAATCTTTAGTAAAAGACATAAAAGATATTGTTAAATAAGTTTTTTTACATTTTTGTTTTTTTTCAGGTGCATCAATACCGTATAATCTAATTTTTTTTGAATTGATCTTAATTGTATCTCCATCAACAACTTTAGCAAAACCTGATATTTTATTTATATTTTCAGATCTTACATCGTTATATGTAACTATAAAAAATATAGATGAAATAATTATCAAAATTATCAATTTCTTTTTTGTATAAAACATTAACCAGTAGTTAATTTATTGTTAATATAATATTTAACATAAAAGAATAGTAAGATTGATATTAACCATTGCAATATTGCCCAGATATAAAAAAAAGTTTTAAAGTCTGCATCAATAGAACGTGCTATATAATAAGATAAAAATGGAACCAAAACGTTCCTTAATATATTGTTAATCATTGCTTTCTCAGATTTTTTTAAAGCCATAAAAAAACCATTTGATAGAAAAAAAATTGGGTACGCTGGTAAGATAAATGCAGAAATTTTTAAATACATTGACCCATATTCAATAACTTCCGTATTAGATGAGAAAAATTTTGGCATTAGATCTGCAGTTACAAATACTAAAACTCCAGACGCCAACATTATAATCAAGCCGTATTTTACTGATGTAAAATAAGATTGTTTTACTCTATCATAATATTTCGCACCTATATTCTGTGCAATAATTGATATTATTGCTGTATTTATCCCCAATACAGGCAGTAAGACAACCTGCTCTATCCTTGTTGCTGCTCCATAACCAGCTACGGCATATTCTCCTGTAAATGCAACATAAGTAAATACAATCGTTGCAGCAATTGAGTAACCAAGAATAGCTATTGTAATTGGCATTGATTGGAAAAAAATATTTTTAATGTAGAAGAATTTGATCTTAAAATTTTGAAAAGTGATCTCTTTAATACGTTTATTTTTTAACAATTTAATTAAAACGATTATTAGAGAAAGAAATTGGGCAATCAAAGTTGCATAACCTATGCCCGCAACACCAAAAGCTGGGATAAATAAAAATCCAAATATAAATATTGGATTTAATAAAATGTTTAAAAAAAAAGATAATATAAGAGCATTTCTATATGTAACTGTATCTCCCTCAGCATGAAGAAATGAATTTAAAGCAACAACCAGAATAAAGAGAATAGTTCCATAAAATATTACATTAGTATACTCAAGGCCAAGAGTAATTACCTCTCTTGATGAATTCATGGTTAAAAATAATTTTTCAGAAAAACTAAATCCAATTATTGATACAATTATTGAAATTATTACTGAATAAAGAATGATATTTGTAAAATAACCTAATACATTTTTTTCATTTTTTTCCCCAATACTACTACCAATTAATGAAGTCCCAGCAACAGTTACACCAATAGACGTGGCAATAATTAGAAAGTAGATTGGAAAGGATTTACTTAATGCAGATAAAGCTTCAGGCGAAATTTTCCCAGCATAAAAAGTATCAACTAAAGTGTATAATGTTTGAAATAATGTCCCTACACTTGCTGGTATTGCAAGTTTTTTTATAAGTTGAGAGACGTCATCTTTTAATAAATTCATTTCTTTAAACTAAAAATATTTTAATATTCTTTTTGAAAGATATGACTTTTTCCAGTTTTTTTGGCAAGGTTAATTTGTTTTTGTCTCATTCTAAATCTTGATTTTTGATCATTTGTTAAATTATCGTGACAATTTGGACAAGAAACACCTTCTTCATATTTTTTAGATTTTTTATCTTTTGGAGAAATAGGTTTTCTGCAACCACTACACATTGAGTAAGAACCTATTTTCAAACCATGCTTTAAACTAATTCTGTTATCAAATACGAAGCACTCACCTTTCCATAAACTTTTTTTTGGGTCTGTTTTTTTTAAATAGTTTAAAATCCCACCCTTTAATTGGTAAACATTATTATAGCCTTTATTTTCCAAAAAAACTGACGCTTTTTCACACCTAATACCTCCAGTACAAAACATAGCAATGGGTTGATTTTTTTTTAATTTTTTAAGATATTTTGGAAAATCACGAAAATTATCTACATCTGGATTAATTGAACCTTTAAAAGTTCCAACTTTATATTCAAAAGGTTTTCTTGCATCAATTAAGACTGTTTTTTTGTCTTTTATTAATGAGTTCCACTTTTGAGGGTTAAGATGACTATCTTTTTTTTTAATTCTCTTTTTTAAATTTAAATTCATTGGAACCACTTCTTTTTTAATTTTTACCTTTGGTTTATGAAATGGCTGAAAAGAGCTTTTTGAAATATTAATGCTATCAAATTTTTCAAATTTAAATAAATTGTGTAAAAAATTTTTGATCAATTTAATATCTTTGTTTTTTCCAGAAATTGTTCCATTCAAACCTTCATTTGAAATAATAATTGTTCCACGTATGTTTTTGTTTAATAATTGATTAAGAAGTTTTTTTTGATTTTTCTTTAAATAAGAAATTTTAATAAACTTATAGAATCCAAAAACATCAAACATTATAATTTTCTACAAACAGTCATACCATCGCCTAATGGGACTATAATTTTTTCAACTCTTTTATCTTTAGAAACATAATTATTAAAATCTTTAATAGTTAAAGTGATTTTATCATCACAATTGTCATCAACAATTTGACCATACCATAGAACATTATCAATTATTATTAAGCCATTTTTCTTTAATAATATTATAGATTTTTCATAATATTCTATATAATTTTTTTTATCAGCATCAATAAAAATTAAATCAAAATCATTTTCTTTTAATTCATTTAAACTTTCTAAAGCAGGTTTAATTATTGTTTGAATTTTATGACTTTGTTTTGCTTTTTCAAAAAATTTTATTGCAGTTTCGTTAGTTTTTTGATTTTTGTCTAAAGCAATAATTCTACCATCTTCTGGTAAAGCAAGAGACATTGACAAAGTACTTAAGCCAGTAAAAGTTCCGATCTCTAGTATTTTTTTAACATTAGATGTTTTTACTATTAAGTGTAAAAATTGAGATTGTGAGATAGATATTTGCATCCTTTTAATATCTCCCAGAGACTCATTATAAGAAATAATCTCTTTTTGAACTGGATGAAGATCTAGTCCATTATTTAAAATGTACTCTTGAATTTTGTTGCTAATTTTTAGGTCTGAGCCCATGAACCTAAAGTTTTTTCTTTAAAATCTCATTTACTAGCTGAGGGTTAGCTTTTCCACCTGAAACTTTCATTACTTGTCCAACAAAGAAGCCAAATAATTTAACTTTACCAGATTTATATTCAGTAGCTTTATCTCTATTGCTATCAATTACTTTATCAATTAAAGCCTCTAAAGCTTGTGGATCGCTTTCTTGTTTTAAACCTTTTTCTTCAACAATTTTTTTAGGATCCTTGTCGCCTTCCATCATTTGTTCAAAAACAGTTTTTGCAATTTTTCCAGAAATTGTTCCATCCTTAATTAAATTAATTAATTTTGATAAATTACCAGCACTAATTGGACTATCTGTTATTTCTAAATTTTTTTCATTAAGTGCAGCAAATAATTCACCTATGATCCAGTTTGTTGCTAATTTAACGTCAGATTTTTTAACAACATCTTCAAAATAATTTGAGGTTTCTATATCTGAAACCATGATATTTGCTTCGTATGGAGTTAATTTAAATTGATCTATAAATCTCTTTTTCTTTTCATCGGGTAACTCTGGTATTTCCGATTGCAATTGATTTATGAATTCATCAGAAACTTCTAGTGGTAATAAATCAGGGTCTGGAAAATATCTATAATCATGAGCATCTTCTTTTGATCTCATGGATCTTGTTTCATTTTTTTTAGTATCAAAAAGTCTTGTTTCTTGATCAATAGATTGTCCATCTTCAATTAAATCAACTTGTCTATTTGCTTCATATTCAATAGCCATTTGCATGAATTTAATAGAATTAACGTTTTTAATTTCACATCTAGTACCAAAATCTTTTGTTCCTTTTTTTCTTACAGAAACATTAACATCTGCTCTCAAAGATCCTTCCTGCATATTACCATCACAAGTTCCTAAATATCTCATTATTGATCTTAATTTCTTAATATAAGCATTAACTTCCTCTGGTGATCTTAAATCAGGTTTGCTAACAATTTCCATTAAAGCTACACCTGACCTATTTAAATCAACAAAGGTATTTTTTGGATCTAAATCATGGATACTTTTACCCGCATCTTGTTCTAAGTGTAATCTTTCAATACCAACCTCTTTTTGACCATCCGGCATATCCAAAATAACTTTACCTTCACCAACTATTGGGTTCTTAAATTGAGAGATTTGGTATCCTTGTGGTAAATCAGCATAAAAATAATTTTTTCTATCGAATACTGATCTTTTGTTAATTTTAGCTTTTAATCCTATTCCAGTTTTAATTGCTTGCTTAACACAAAATTCATTAATCACTGGAAGCATTCCAGGAAAAGCAGCGTCTACTAAACTTACCTGTGTGTTTGGTTCAGCGCCAAATTTAGTAGCTGACGTAGAAAATAACTTTGATTGGGAAAGTACTTGAGCATGAACCTCTAAACCAATGACAACTTCGTATTGATTGTCATTTCGATTAATTAAATATTCTGACTTTTCTTTACTCACTTAATCCACCAATCGGTAATTTTATTTTTAAAATTAATTTTTTCTTCCATTGCATAAGCAATGTTTAAGATATTTTGTTCATCAAATGCTTTTCCAATAATTTGTAAACCTAAAGGGTAGCCTTTGCTGTCATGACCAGCTGGAATAGAAATTCCTGGTAAACCTGCTAAATTTACAGGAACAGTAAAAATATCGTTTAAGTACATTGAAACTGGGTCATTTGTTTTTTCACCAATTTTAAAAGCAGAACTTGGCGTTGATGGAGTTAATATTGCATCTACTTTTTTGTACGCTTCATCAAAATCATTTTTAATTAGTTTTCTAACTTTTTGAGCTTTCAAATAATATGCATCGTAATAACCTGAAGATAAAACATATGTGCCTATCATTATTCTTCTTTGAACTTCGGCTCCAAATCCCTCTGATCTAGTTTTTTCATACATATCAATAAGGTTTTCTCCATCAGCTCTAAAGCCATATTTAACACCATCATATCTTGCAAGATTAGAAGATGCTTCAGCTGGTGCCACTATATAGTAAGTTGGTAAAGCATAATTTGTGTATGGAAGAGAAATATCAATTATTTCAGCACCACAATCTTTAGCATACTCAATACCTTTCTGCCAAAGATCATCAATTTCTTTTGGCATTCCATCAACTCTATATTCTTTTGGTATACCTATTTTTTTTCCTTTAATGTCTTTTGTTAATTCTTTGCTGTACTGGTTTCTTTTAAAATCAATAGAAGTTGAGTCTTTTTGATCGTATGAGCTAATTACCTCTTGCAACAAAGCACAATCTTGAACATTTTGAGCCATTGGACCAGCTTGATCAAGAGAAGATGCAAAAGCAACTATTCCGTATCTTGAACAACTACCATAAGTTGGTTTTAAACCCACTGTACCTGTAAATGACGCCGGTTGTCTAATAGATCCACCTGTATCAGTTCCAATTGTAATTGGAGTTAATTGTGCTGCTACAGCAGAAGATGAACCACCAGATGAACCACCTGGAACTAAATTTTTATCAATTGGATTTTGAACATTGCCAAAAAAACTTGTTTCATTTGATGATCCCATTGCAAATTCATCACAATTTAATTTACCAATAAGAATTGCTCCCTCATTCCAGATATTCTGAGTAACAGTAGACTCATAAGTAGGTACAAAATTGTTTAATATTTTGCTACCAGCTGTTGTTCTTACATTAGCTGTACAAAATAAATCTTTTACAGCCATTGGTATTCCTGGTAATTTTAAATCCAATTTTGGGTTGTCATCAAATTTTTTAGCTTTTTCTAAAGCATTACTAAAATCTTCAGTAATATAAGTGTTTAATTCTTTTGATTTTTCTGATCTATCAACAAAAGCTTGGGTAATTTCTGAAGAAGAAAGTTTTTTTTCTTTAATATTATTAACTAATTCAGAAAGTGTTTGCTTGGTTATATCAGACATTATTCTATAACTTTTGGTACAACAAAATAATCTTCATTATCTTTTGGAGAATTTTTTATTATTTGTTCCCTTAAATTTTTACTTTTAACTTCATCAGGTCTTAATTTTAAAGTCGTTTCAGCCACTGATGTAAGTGGTTCAACATTTTCAGTTTTAAGTTCATTGAGTTTTTCAATGAAATCAAAAATTGAATTCATATCACTAGCAAGTTTTTCAGCTTTTTTCTCATCTACTGAAATTCTTGATAATTTAGATATATGCTTTATGGTTTTAAGATCGATGCTCATATGATATTTAAATATGACGCAAACTATCACTATAGTTTAAAATATACAACATGATCACAATAGAAGAATTTAAAAAAAAACAGTCAGAAAAATGTCGTTTGATAGGTTTAGATTTGGGCTCAAAAAGAATTGGTGTATCAATTTGTGACGAAAAGCAATTAATTGCCACCCCTTATAAAACTATACATAAATCAAAAAATAATGAATTAATTGAAGAGTTAAAAAACATTATTCAAGAGAATGACATCAAGGCAATTATCATTGGTTATCCTTTAAATATGGATGGAACTTCAGGCTCTTCAGCACAGTCAGTCAATGATGTGTCTAAAAATATAGATAAAGAGATAGATGTTGATGTGTGTCTTTGGGATGAAAGACTATCAACTGTTGGGGCTTTTAATTTATCAAGCCAATTAGATGTTAATGTATCTAAGAGAGAAAAGAATATAGATCAGAACGCAGCAGCTTTTATTCTTCAGGGAGCCATAGATTATCTAAACAATTAATCCTTGCCATTCATTGGCTTTATAGTTATAGAGTTAATTTTAATGGCAAAAAACATCAAAGCTATTAAAATTTCTCAAAAACATTTGTTAGGTATTCAAGATCTATCAGTTAGTGATATTAACTACATTTTAGATGAATCTGAAACTTTCATTAAATTAAATCAGAGTAAGAACAAAAAAATTGATGTTCTTAGAGGCAAAACTCAAATTAATCTATTTTTTGAACCATCAACAAGAACACAAAGTTCATTTGAGTTAGCTGGAAAAAGACTTGGTGCTGATGTGATGTCAATGAATATGAATAATTCAGCAATTAAAAAAGGTGAAACTTTAATTGATACAGCAATGACTCTAAATGCGATGCATCCTGATATCATTGTAATAAGACATCAAGATTCTGGAGCATGTAATTTGTTATCTCAGAAAGTTAATTGTGTAGTATTAAATGCTGGTGACGGAAGGCGCGAGCACCCTACTCAAGCATTACTGGACGCTTTAACAATAAGAAATAGAAAGAAAAAAATTGAAGGATTAAAAATTGCTATATGTGGAGATATTCTTCACTCAAGAGTCGCAAGATCAAATATTTATTTATTAACTATGCTTGGTGCTGAAGTAAATATTGTTGCTCCAACAAATTTAATGCCAAAGGAAATCGAAAAGTTTGGTGTTAATACTTTTACTGATATGAAAAAAGGATTGAAAGATTGTGACATTG
Organism: Pelagibacteraceae bacterium AG-390-M19; assembly: GCA_003279765.1. Lineage (GTDB taxonomy): Bacteria > Pseudomonadota > Alphaproteobacteria > Pelagibacterales > Pelagibacteraceae > Pelagibacter. Next base: position 19,906 of record QCHC01000006.1, read on the forward strand.
TAATGATGCTAAGATTACAAAATGAGAGAATGACAAGCTCTTATTTATCATCAAATAGAGAGTATTATGAATATTATGGTTTAACACCAGATAAATTGGATCATGCAAAATCTGATGCACTAATAATGCATCCTGGCCCAATGAATAGAGGTATCGAGATAGACACTAGATTAGCAGACGATATAAATAAAAGTGTAATTAAAGAACAAGTTGAACTAGGAGTTGCTGTTAGGATGGCCTGTTTAAAAATATTTTGTGAATAAATGAAAAAACAATATTTTATTAACGCAAATATAATTGATCCTCAAAATTCAATAAATGAAAATGGAGGATTAATTATTAGTGAAGAAGGTAAAATTGAAGCAATAGGAAAAAAAGTAAATACAAATAATTTACCATCCAGAGAAAAACCTATTGATTTAAAAGGTAAATATATATTCCCTGGTTTAGTCGATATGAGAGTTTTTGTTGGAGAACCTGGTTATGAGTATAAAGAAAATTTCAGAACTTTAAGTAATGCAGCTTTATCTGGAGGAGTAACGTCTGTAGTAACAATGCCAAATACAGATCCTGTAATTGACAATGTTTCAATTGTAGATTTTTTAAAACGTAGAGGACGTGATAAATCTAAAATTAATATATTTCCATGTGCATCTCTTACACAAAATGTAGAGGGAACTAATATGACAGAATTTGGATTATTAGCTAATAAAGGGATTGTAGCTTTTACAGATGGTGTAAAAACAATTCAAAATACCAGATTAATGTCAAGAATAATGAATTCAGCAAAAGATTTGGGATGTCTTATAATGCAACATGCTGAAGATTATGAGTTAGCAAAAAACGGTATGATTAATTCAGGTATAATTGCTACAAAACTTGGATTATCAAGCATACCGGATGTGGCTGAGAGAATAATTATTGAAAGAGATTTAACATTATTAGAAAAAGTAAAGTGTCGATATCATATATCTCAACTATCATCAAGTAAATCAGTAGAAATCATTAAGGAAAGAAAAAATGATATTAAATTCTCTTGTGGAGTTTCAATAAACAACCTATCGTTAAATGAAAATGATATTGGAGATTTTAAAACGTTTTTAAAATTATCTCCGCCATTAAGAAAAGAGGAAGATAGATTGGCGTTAGTACAAGGATTAAAAGATAAAACCATTGATGTAATTGTTTCTGATCATAAACCAGAAGATGAAGAATCAAAACGACTAACATTTTCTCAAGCGGCAACAGGAGCTTCTGGTATTGAAACTTTATTGTCTTTAAGTTTAGAACTATTTCATAATGGATCTGTAAAACTTGAAACAATAATTCAAGCTTTGACATCTAATCCAGCTAAAATTTTAAACATCAATAAAGGAAATCTTTCAATTGGTAATGATGCAGACTTTTGTATAGTTGATATAAGTAAACCTTGGATTGTAAAAAAAGAAAATTTAATTTCAAAGTCTAAAAATACGTCTATTGAAGACAAAAAACTTCAAGGAAAAGTAACCAATACATTTGTAAAAGGTAAAGAATTATTTAAAATATAAAAATGGAATTATTAACAGTAGGTATTGTCTCATACCTAATGGGTTCTATCCCTTTTGGATTAATACTAACTAAAATATTTTTAAAAAAAGATATTAGAGAAATTGGATCAGGTAACATTGGTGCAACAAATGCGCTAAGAACAGGAAATAAATTTATTGGCTATTCAACTTTAATACTTGATATGATTAAAGCAGTTATTCCAGTTTTATATGTGAAAGTGAATTTTCCTGATCTGATTTATGTATCAGCTTTATGTGCTTTTCTAGGTCATGTTTTTCCAATCTGGTTAAAGTTTAAAGGTGGTAAGGGAGTTGCAACTTATGTTGGTATATTATGTAGTATAAACATATTTTTTGGAATAGTTTTTGGTATTTTTTGGCTTATAACTTTTTTTATTTCTAAATTTTCATCATTAGCATCCCTAATTGGATCATTCTCCGTTCCTATTTATTTGTTAATTTTTGACTCAATGGAAAATGAAATATTTTTTGGAATAATGTTTATTTTAATATTTTATACTCATAGAGAAAATATTAAACGACTGATAAATAAAGAAGAAAACAAGACTAAAATTTATTAATTTGACTATCAAACACTTTTAAGTAGTTTGTTAAATTATGAATCTAGTCATAGTTGAAAGTCCTGCAAAAGCTAAAACAATAAACAAATATCTTGGCGAAGATTATACTGTTTTAGCAAGTTATGGACATATAAGAGATTTACCATCAAAAAATGGATCGGTTGATCCTGATCATAATTTTAAAATGGAATGGGAAGTTGATGGTTTTTCAAAAAAATATTTAAAAGAAATAACTGATGTTGCAAAAGAATCCTCTAAAATAATACTTGCTACTGACCCTGACCGTGAAGGTGAAGCTATAGCATGGCATGTTAAAGAGTACCTTGATGAAAAAAAACTTTTAAAAGATAAAGAAATTGAAAGAGTTGTTTTTAATGAGATAACCAAAAAAGCAGTAATTCATGGTATTGAAAATCCACGAAAAATTGAACCTTTATTAGTAGATGCGTATATGGCAAGAAGAGCTCTTGATTACTTGGTTGGTTTTAATATTTCTCCAATACTTTGGACTAAACTACCTGGATCAAAATCAGCTGGAAGAGTTCAGTCTGTTGCTTTAAAATTAATTACTGAAAGAGAACATGAAATAGAATTATTTAATCCAGAAGAATTTTGGACACTTGCTATTAAATTTGGAGATAATAATAAAAATACTATTACTGCAAGTATTTCTCAATTAAATGGTAATAAAATAGAAAAATTTACTTTTAGAGACAAGAATAGCATTGAAGAAGCAATCAAAGAAATAAAAGAGAAAAAATTTCAAATAACAGATATTTCGTCAAAAGTTGTAAAAAGAAACCCATCAGGTCCATTTACAACTTCAACACTACAACAAATTGCGTCTAGCAGATTAGGTTTTGGAGCTTCAAGAACAATGCAAATTGCACAAAAACTATATCAAGGTGTTGAGATTGATGGAGATACTGTTGGGTTGATTACTTATATGAGAACTGATGGAACTAATTTATCAGCTGATGCAGTAAATGATTTTCGAAATTACATTAAAAATGAATATGGTAATGAATATTTGCCTACCTCTGCAAATAATTATTCTGGTAAAAAAGCTAAGAATGCACAAGAAGCTCATGAGGCTATTAGACCAACAGATATAAATAGAGCACCCGATACTCTAAAAAAATATTTAAGCAGTGATCAACAAAAACTATACAATTTAATTTGGTCCAGAGCTTTGTCCTCACAAATGGAAGTTGCCCAATTTAACAGAAATACCATAACAATAGAGTCAGTAGATAATCAAACAATATGTAAGGCAAGTGGCTCTGTGTTAAAATTTGATGGTTTTTTAAAAGTTTACTCAAATACAAGTAAAGATGATGATGAAGAAATTTTACCAGAAATGTCTAAAGGACCAATTAATATTGAAGCATTATTCGATGAACAACATTTTACACAACCACCTCCAAGATATTCTGAAGCAAGTTTAGTTAAAAAATTAGAAGAGTTGGGAATTGGTAGACCTTCTACTTACGCAAGTATAATTTCCACTATAGCTAATCGAGGTTATGCAGAAATAGTAAATAAAAGGTTTTTCCCCACAGATCGTGGCAAACTGATTTCTGCATTTTTAGAAAAATTGTTTTCTAAATATGTTGATTATAACTTTACTGCAGGTTTGGAAGATCAATTAGATGAAATTACATCTGGAAAAGAAAGCTGGATAAAAGTTTTAGAGATGTTTTGGAAAGATTTTAACAATAATATTTCTGAGGTTAAGGAGAAAAGAACAAGAGAAGTCTTAGATCTTTTAAATGAAAGTTTAGGGGCTTTAATTTTTGATACTGATAAAGATGGAAATATTGTTCGAAAGTGTCAGCTATGTGATACAGGTTCACTAAGTCTTAAAAATAGTTTTAGAGGTGGAGCTTTCATAGGATGTTCAAATTATCCAGAGTGTAAATTCACTAGACCCTTGTCTAAGGCAAAAGCAGCAGCTCAATCACAGTTAGCAGAGCCTAAATTTTTAGGAAAACATGAAAATGGCAATGATATATATCTGAAAAATGGAAGATTTGGCCCCTATCTGCAATATGAAAAACTTAAGGAAGAAGAATTAAAAGAGACAAAAACTAAAAAAAAGAAAAAAACCAAAAAGTCTAAACCAGATGTTAATGAATTAATTAAAAATGTTTCTATACCAAAAGGTTTAGAGTTAGAAAGTATAGACTTAGAAAAAGCTCAGTTTTTATGTTCTTTACCAAAATCAATTGGTGTAAACCCTGATAATCAAAAAGAAATCATTTTAAATACTGGAAGATTTGGTCCATATCTTAAATGTGAAAATAAATCTGCTAGAATAGAGAATATTGATGAAATTTTCTCTATAGGTTTAAATCGAGCAATTACTCTTATTGCTGAAGCAAAACCAGGCAGAATGTCTTCCTCAATTATTAAGGATTTAGGAGAACACCCAGAGGATAAAAAACCAGTTAGAGTTATGAAGGGTCAATATGGTCCTTATATTAAATATAAATCTTTAAATGCAACAATTCCTGAAGAAAAAGATCCAACAGAGCTTACTATGGAAGAAGCGTTAATCCTTATTGAGAAAAGGAAGGAATACGATAAAACTAAAAAAAAGAAAAAAACTAAAAAAAAATGAAAATTAAATTATTTGCTTATTTAATAATTTTAACAATTACTAGTATAAATTCATCTACAGCAGATGATTGTAATAAATTTGATAAATTAAGTAAAGAATATGCAAAATGTACGGCGGAATTAATTAAAGAAAAAACTTCAGAAAAATATAACGAAGGAAAGAAAAAACTTAATAAACTTAATTTAAAAGAAAAGTTAATTAAATTTAAAAATAGTAAATCACAGAAAGAATTCATGGAGAAATAAAATGAACTTTGAAAAAAAAATAAAAGAATTAAATATTAATTTGCCAGAAGCAAAACCACCTGTTGGCTCATATGTTGCAACTAAAAAAACCGGTAATTTGCTTTTTATCTCAGGTCAAATATCCATAAATGAAAATGGAGAACTAATTAAAGGAAAAGTTGGAAAAGATTTAAGCACAGAGCAAGGCTACGAAGCTGCAAAAAGATGTGGGTTAAGTTTGGTTGCTCAAGCAAAGGCTGCTTGTAGTGGAGATTTATCTAAAATAAAATCATGTATTAAATTAACCGGATTTGTTAATTCAACAAATGACTTTATTGAACAACCGAAGGTAATTAATGGTGCATCGGATTTAATAGCATCAATATTTGGTGATGCTGGCATGCATACTAGAGCTGCAGTAAGCACCAATAGTTTGCCACTCGGAGTTTCTGTAGAAGTTGATGCTATTTTTGAGTTAAACTAAACTATCTTCCAATCCCAAAATAATTGATGTTCAATTTTTTCATTTTTGTAGGAGAATACATGTTTCTCATGTCATAAATCTTAAAATTTTTCTTTTTTACTAATTTTTTAAAATTTAATAATTTAAAATCATTCCATTCAGTATGTAAAATTATTAAATCGCTATTCAAGCATGCGTTATTTATATTATTAAAATACTTAACATTTTTTAAATTATAAAATTCCTTCTTCTCACCAGTGGGATCAAAATATCTTATCTTGCAATTTTTTTTATTAAAATACCTAATCATTGGTACACTAGATGCTTCTCTCATATCATCTGTATTTGGTTTAAATGTTACACCAAGAAATGTGATTGTTTTATGTAAAAGTTTATTATTTAATATTTTCTCAACTCTTTTGATTGACAAAAATCTACGTTTATCGTTTGAAGTAACAACAGTTTTAACTATAGATAAATCTGTATTAAATTTTTTACCTGTATCAATTAATGCTCTAGTATCTTTTGGAAAACATGATCCTCCATAGGCTGGTCCTGCCCTTAAAAATCTATCTCCAATACGCTCATCTGATCCCATACCAATAGAAATATCTTTCACATCTATGCCTGTTTTTTCGCAGAGATTTGCAATCTCATTAATAAATGAAATTTTTGTAGCTAAAAAAGCATTTGAAGCATATTTAATTAACTCAGCACCTCTACGTGAAGTATTAAAATACCTGCTATTTTTTTTTATAATTGGCATATAAAGTGACTTTAAAATCTTATTAGCTTTTTTACTATCAGTTCCAATAATTACTCTATCTGGATAAACAAAGTCTCTAATAGCCTCACCTTCTCTTAAAAATTCAGGATTAGAAACAATATCAACTAATTTTTTTTTTTTTAAATTTTTTAAAATATTTTCTATTTTATCACCAGTAGTCACAGGAACTGTAGATTTGGTTATAATAATTTTATAATTTTTAATTATCTTTTTTAATTCATTTGCAACACTATAGACATATTTTAAATCTGCTGAATTGCTATTTTTTTTAGTTGGAGTTCCAACGCATATAAAAATTATATCTGAACTTGAAACCGCTTTTTTTAAATCTGTTGTAAATTTTAAACGATTTTGTTTATAATTTTTTTTTAAGATTTCCTCTAAACCAGGCTCATAAATTGGAACATTGCCTTTGTTTAATTCCTCTATTTTTTTTTTATCTTTATCTACACAGTAGACAGTATTACCAACATCAGAAAAACAGACACCACTAACCAAACCAACGTAACCTGTACCTATCATGCACAGTTTCATAATTTTCCTATTTTTTTATTTGAATTAATAAATCCTTGCATTGTCCCACAATCTAAATAATTTCCTGAGAAATTATGAGCAATAAATTTTTCACCTTCTTTAATTAAAGTTTGAATGGCATCAGTTATATGTATTTCACCTCCATTACCAGGTTTTTGCTTACCTAGTTTATTAAATATAGTTTTTGGAAGAATATATCTTCCGATTACAGCTTTATTTGAAGGAGCCTTTTTAACCGAAGGTTTTTCTATCACTCCATCAATGAAATAGTCATTTTTTGAAATTTTTTTTTTTAAACTGTAGATGCCCCATCTTGAAACACTTTTAAAATTAACCTTCATACTAGCCATTACAGATGCTTTGTGTTTGTGATGAACTTTAATCATATCTTTAGAACAGTTTTTTTTTATTATCAAATCATCTGGTAACAACATTAAAAAGTATTTATCCTTTATATATTTTCTTGTTTTAAATACAGCATCACCTGTTCCTTTGGGTATATTTTGATATACAAACTTTATTAGTTTTTTATATTTTAATATTTTTTTATATTCAGCAATAATTCGAGGATCTTTTTTCTTTTTAATAATTTTTTTATAAAAAGCATCACTATAAAAATAATTTTTAATCATCTTTTTTTTATTTGATATGATAAAAACAATTTCTTTAATTCCAGCCTCAATACACTCATCTAAAATGTATTCAATTCCAGCCTTTCCATTTATTGGGAGAAGTTCTTTAGCAAAAACACTTGTTAGGGGCAAAAGTCTAGTCCCTTGTCCAGCTAAAGGAATAATTGCTTGTTTAATCATATAAATGTTTTACTTATCTAGATTTTTAATACAAATGAAAATTTTATTAAATAATAATTCATTATTTAAATCTTTAAGGCCTTTTAATGATATTGGCTTTGTTCCTACAATGGGAAGTATACATGAAGGTCATTTATCACTTATTGATAGATCAAATCGAACTTGCAAAAAGACAATAGTAAGTATTTTTGTTAACCCTAAACAATTTAATAATAAAAAAGATTTTAAGAATTATCCCACAAATATTAATAAGGATATTAAAATTTTAAAAAAGAGTAAAAAAGTAGATTTCTTATACATCCCAAAATTCAAAGATATTTACAATAATAATAAAAAATCGAACATAAAAATTACAAAAAAAGACAAAATTTTATGTGCCAAATATAGAAAAGGCCATTTTGAGGGAGTATTAGATGTTATGGAAAGATTAACTAATTTAGTAAATCCAAAAAAAATATTTATGGGTAAAAAAGATTATCAACAATACTTCTTGATAAAAAATTATCTAAAAAATAAATATAAAACCTCTATTGTTCCATGCAAAACGATTAGAGATATAAATAAAATATCTTTGTCTTCAAGAAATAATCATTTGGATTTAAATGGAATTAAAAAAGCAAGTTTTCTAAGTAAAAGTTTATTTAGATTAAAAAAAAATTTAGTAAATAAAAAAAAAATAAAACAAAAATTAAGAATTCAAATTAAATATTTTGAGAAATTATTAAAAATTAAAATTGAATACCTAGAATTAAGATCTATCAAAAATCTTAAAATATCAAATACTGTCAGAGGCTCTCGTTTATTTGTTGCTTATTATATTGATAACGTAAGGTTAATTGATAACTTTTAAAGAAAATAAGCCCCAACGCCCAAAAAGGAGACAAAACCTATTACATCAGTAATAGTTGTAACAAAAACACTTGATGCAATTGCGGGATCAATATTCATTTTTTTCAAAGTGAAAGGAACAAGGATACCAAACAATCCAGCTATAATCATTGTAAGCACCATTGATATAGAAATTATTATTGAAAGAATACTATCTTGAAACCAAATTTGAACTATTAAAGCACTTATAGCAGCAAATATAATTCCATTTAATATACCAATTGAAAATTCTTTAAAAACATTTGATGAAAAATTATTTTGGGTTAAGTCATTTGTTGCAATTGTTCTGACTGTAACAGCTAATGTTTGCATTCCTGCATTACCACCCATAGAAGCAACAATAGGCATCAGGAAAGCAAGAACAACCATCTGCTCAATAGTTGCTCCAAATAGGCTAATACACCAAGTAGCCAGAAAAGCTGTAAATAAATTTAGTAAAAGCCAGTTAAATCTTCTTTTAGTTTTTGTAACGACGCCATCAGTAATTTCCTCATCACCTACACCTGCAAGTCTTAATGCATCTTCTTCAGCCTCTTCTTTTAGGACTGTAAGAACATCATCGTTCATGATCATTCCTACCAATTTATTATTTTTATCAATTACTGCTGCTGAATTTAGATTATAATTTTCAAATAGGTTGGCCACTTCCTCTTTATCCATATCTACTGGCACTAATAATTGAGACTCGGACATGATACTTGCCATTTTTGTATCTCTTGGTGAAGTGAGCACTCTTGATGATGGAACTGTTCCAATAGGTTTAAATTCTTCATTAACAATAAAAATTTCCAAAAATTCTTCAGGTAGGTCTTTATTTTCTCTTAAATAGTCAATTGTTTGACCCACAGACCAGTTGCTTGGTATAGCTGTAAACTCACGTTGCATAAGTCTAGCTGCAGTATCTTCTGGATAGCTTAGACTTTCTAGAAGAGCAAATCTGTCTTTGGGTGGTAATGAGCTTAAAATGGTATTCTTGTCTTCTTCAGGTACATTTTCTAAAATCGAAATAGCATCATCTGACTCTAAATTTGTAAGAATGGTTACAATTGAATCTGAAGATAAATATTTAATTATTTCAGCTTGTATAGACTCGTTTAATTCTACAAAAACCTCTGCATCAATATTAAAGTTATTTAATTTAATTAAACTTTCTCTATCTCCGATGCTTAAGTGTTCAATTATATCTGCTGCATCAGCTGGATGCATTTCATTAAATGAGTCGTTAATAAATTTTGCGTCGCTGTTAGCTATTTTAGAGGTAACAACTCTTAAATATTCTTTATTGAATTCAAAATTTACTTTTTTATCTTTAGTTTTTTTAATTAAAGACATAAATGTACCTATAATTTAGTTGTGCACTATTAATACATAATTAAAATATTACAAATTTTAAATGGATATAGAGATCAAAAAGTCAATAAAACCGGTAAATTATTTTGAGGCAATTGATGTATTAGAGTCTAGATTAAATAATATTTCAGTTAATAAAGAAAAAGAATTAATTTGGATTTTGGAGCATCCTGAAATTTTTACCGCAGGAACCTCGTACAAAGAAAGTGAAATAATTGATAAATCAATTGATCTATTGAAAACAAACAGAGGTGGAAAAATTACATACCATGGTCCAGGTCAATTAATTTGTTATTTTGTTATTGATCTGAGAAAAAAAAAAGACATTAGAAAATTTATTACAATTATTGAAAATACAATTATTCAAAGTTTAAAAAAATATAATATTAAAACATTTCCTGATAAAGAAAATATTGGTATTTGGTATGAAGATAAAAATGAAATTCAAAAAATTGCTGCAATAGGAATTAGAGTAAGAAAATGGATTGCATATCATGGATTTGCAATAAATGTTGATAACAATTTAGAAAATTATAAAAAAATAGTGCCTTGTGGAATTACAGATAAAGGTGTCACAAATTTAAAAAAAATTCAAAATCAAGATTATTCAAACTTGACCAATGAAATTATCAAAAATTTTATTTCAAATTTGAAAATCTAAGTCTTTTTGATTTTAACAATTTTTTAAAATACTCTGGTAATAAAGCAGAATAAGTATGTTTCATATCATTAATTTTAAATTTAATTTCATAGGAGTGAAGCATGAGATTTTTATTTATACCTTTGTCTGAGTTAGATAGTTTGTATTTAGTATCACCAAATATAGGATTTCCAATTGCAAAAAGTTGTTTACGTAACTGATGTTTTCTTCCTGTTATTGGTTTTAACTCCAATAGAGATGCTTCAGAATTTTTATCTATTACCTTGAATATAGTTTTTGCTTTTTCTACTAACTTTTTATTTCCATCGTATCTTATTAAGTCATCATCCCAAACTCCTGAGTTTTTATTAATTTCTCCTTGGCATATAGCAAGATAAGTTTTGTGAACTTTTCTTAACCTAAATAATGATGTTAGTAACTGTGCGCTCTCTCTATTTTTTGCCATTATAAATACACCAGATGTATCTTTGTCTAATCTATGTACTGAATAAGGTTTTGTTCCTTTAAAAATTTCACTCTTTGCAAAAATATCAACTAAATTTTTTTTAGATTTTGTACCGCCTTGTACCGATATTCCTGATGCTTTATTTAATACAACAAAATTATCATTATCATCAATTATTTGATCTTCGTTTGATTTAATTATTTCTTTAGTTGGTAAAAATTTTATTTTTTTTTGCTCTACTCTTTCTTTAAATTCAATATTAAATATATTTACCTTATCTCCTTTTTTAATTTTGTGAGAACTTTTAACTTTTTTTTTGTTAATTTTAATCTTTCCAGTCCTAAGATATTTTTCAATTAAACTTTGAGGTATTTTTCCAATATTTAATCTCATCCATCTATCAATACGCATATCATTACACGTTGAATCAACGATGTAAGACTTATTCATGACTTGAGATTTAAGCTGTAGCTTGTTTATTATCTTCTGTTTTTGGAGCTTCTTTTGATGTATCTTTTTTCTTCTTATCTACTCTTCTGGCCTCAACATCTCTATCTACAAATTCTATAATTGCCATTGGAGCATTATCGCCATATCTAAAACCTGCTTTAATAATTCTTGTATATCCACCTTTTCTATTTGAATATCTTTTAGAAAGAGTTTTTTTTACTTTATTAGCTGATTTAATATCTTGCAGTTGAGATACGAGCATTTTTGTAGTTTGTAATGTATCTTTTTTTCCTAAAGTAATAATTTTGTCAGCTTGGGGCCTTAAGAACTTTGCTTTTGGAAGTGTGGTCTTAATCTGCTCGTATTTTATTAAAGAATTTAACATATTCTTTAATAGAGCTTTTCTGTGCTCAGAGGTTCTATTTAGTTTTTTGTTGGCTAAGCCGTGTCTCATTAAATTGCTTCCTCTAATTTTTTAGACATTTCTGCAATATTATCAGGTGGCCAGTTAGGTATTTCCATGCCTAAATACAGAGACATTCCAGTCAGAACTTCTTTAATCTCGTTTAAAGATTTTCTACCAAAATTTGGGGTTCTTAACATTTCACCCTCAGATTTTTGAACTAAATCACCAATATAAATTATATTGTCATTTTTTAAGCAATTCATTGATCTAACAGATAGCTCTAGTTCATCAACTTTTCTTAATAAATTCTTATTAAATTCAGGTTCAGATGAAACTTCTTTTACTGGAGCTTCAACTGGCTCATCAAAATTAACAAACATTTTTAACTGGTCTTGAAAAATCCTAGCAGAATACGCAACAGCATCTTCTGCAGAAATTGAACCATTAGTCTCTACTTCCATTGTTAATTTATCATAATCAAGAGCCTTACCTTCTCTTGCTGTGCTAACAGAATAAGAAACTTTTTTTACTGGGCTATACAATGAGTCAATGGCAATTAAACCTAATGGTGGCTCCTCTGGTTTATTTAGCTCAGCTGGAACATAACCTTTTCCAGTGTTTACATTCATTTCCATGTGAAAAGTAGTATTTTCATCTAAGTTACAAATTACTAACTCAGGATTTAATATTTCTACATCAGTCACAGGAGCAATGTCTGAAGCTTTTATTTCACCTGGACCTTTTGCATCTAAAACTAGTTTTTTTGTACCTTCGGAATTACATTTTAAGGCTAATGATTTAACATTTAATACTATATCTGTTACGTCCTCTCTTACACCCTTAATTGATGTAAACTCATGTAGAACACCATCTATTTGGATTGAAGTAACTGCAGCGCCTCTAATTGAAGAAAGTAAAATTCTTCTTAAAGAGTTTCCTAAAGTTAAACCGTATCCCTTTTCTAAAGGCTCTGCTATAATCTTAGCATGAGTTAGGTCATCACTAATTTGAACATCTAACTTAGATGGTTTAATCAAAGATTTCCAATTTTTAATATTAACGTTTTCTACTTCCATTAAACTCTCCTTTTTTTTGGTGGTCTAGTTCCGTTATGAGGCATTGGTGTTGTGTCTTTAATAGACAAAATTTTAAAACCTCTTGCTTGTAAAGCTCTTAATGCTGTTTCTCTGCCTGAGCCTGGACCTTTTACTTCAACAGATAAAGTTTTCATTCCATACTCTAGTGCTTTTGAAGCTGCAGAGTCTGCTGCTATTTGAGCTGCATAAGGTGTAGATTTTCTAGATCCTTTAAACCCCTTCTGTCCTGCAGATGCCCAAGATATTACGTTTCCATTTGTATCAGCGATTGAAATTATTGTGTTATTAAATGTTGATTGCACATAAGCAATTCCATTTAAAATATTTTTTTTAATTTTTTTCTTTTTTGAATAAGAACTCTTTGCACTTTTTTTAGAGGATTTTTCTACCTTCTGATCTTTATTGTCAGTTTTTTCAGTTTTTGCCATTATTATTTTTTAGTTGGTGTTAGTTTCTTCCCTGCAATTGCAATTGCTTTTCCTTTTCTTGTTCTTGCATTACATCTAGTTCTTTGGCCTCTTACAGGTAATTTTTTTCTATGTCTTGTTCCTCTATAGCATGCAAGATCTATTAATCTTTTAATACTTAAAGAATAATCTCTTCTAAGATCTCCTTCGACTTTAAAATTTTGATCAATGTATTCTCTGATTTTTAAAATTTCATCATCGGTTAGCTCATTCACTCTTTTAGCTCTTGGAATTTCTAGAGAAGAACAAATTTGTTGAGAAAATTTATCTCCTATTCCGTAAATATATGTAAGTCCAATGTGGACAAGTTTATTTTGTGGAATGTTTATACCTGCGATACGAGCCATAATTTTTGTGATAAATTGTGCCTTTTATATAAGAAGATTAATCAAAGTCAACGGCTTAAACATTTATATAAGTGTCTATTTTCCTTGTTATTTCGTCTATTTCTAAGCTTCCATCAATTTCAATAAAATTTGGTTTCTCTGAGTAGTAATTCAAAACTGGTTCTGTTGTGATCATGTATGTATCGAAACGTTTTAGTATAGTGTTTGTTTCATCATCCGATCTATTTTCAATAATTTTTCTTTTCTCCAACCTTTTTACTACCGTCTCTTTACCAACTTTAAGATATAATATTAGATCTATCTTTTGGTTTGATGCTTCAAGTAAAGAATCTAAATTTTTTGCTTGGCTCAAAGATCTGGGGTATCCATCAAATATTAATTTATTCTTTTTTTGAGGGTCTGAAACTAAATTTTCAATAAGTTTATTTACTATTTCATCACTTACAAATTTTCCATTTTTCATGTCATTAGTAATAGTCTTACCAATATCTGAATTTTTATATATTTCATCTCTCAAAATATCACCTGTTGAAATTTGAAAGGAATTTAATTTTTTAACTAAATATTTAGACTGAGTACCTTTTCCAGCACCAGGCGGTCCAAATAAAATTATGTTCACTTACTTTCCGAATTTAGTTTTTTTAATTAGTTGTTCGTATTGAGAGCTCATTAATCTTGTTTGAATTTGAGTTACAGTATCAATAGCAACGACAACAACAATTAAAATAGATGCACCGCCCAAATAAAAAGGAATTGGATAATTGGCTATTAAAAATTCTGGCATTAAACACACAAGTGTTAAATATAGAGCACCTATGGTGGTAAGTTTAGTTGAAATATTATCTATGTATAAAGCTGTACTTTCACCAGGTCTAATCCCTGGAACAAAGCCACCATATTTTCTCAAATTTTCTGCTGTTTCAGTTGGATTAAATGTAATCGATGTATAAAAAAATGTAAAAAATATTATACCGGATGCATATAACAACATGTATAAAGGCTGACCTTGAGTGAAATAAGAACTTAAGTTTAAAAAAGTTTCATTGTTTGAAAAAGAAAAATTTGAAAAAGTTACTGGTAATAGCAATAAAGCAGAGGCAAAGATTGCAGGTATTACACCTGCTTGATTAATTTTTAATGGCAAATGAGAAGACTCTCCACCATACATTTTGTTTCCCATTTGTCTTTTGGGATAATTTATAAGAATTTTTCTTAATGCTCTCTCCATAAAAACAACAAATAAAATAGTTAATATTAAAAGAACAAAAATTGCTAAGATCATGAATGTTGATACAGCACCTGTTCTACCAAGTTCAAAAGTTGTAACTAAAGCTCTAGGTATTTCAGCTACAATACCAGCAAAAATAATTAAAGAAATTCCATTTCCAATTCCTCTTTGAGTGATTTGTTCTCCTAACCACATAAGAAATACTGTACCAGCAACAATTGTTGTTACTGTAGTTATTTTAAAAAATATCCCTGGATTAATTACCAAATCTGCAGAAGATTCTAAACCAACAGACAAACCATAGCCTTGAACTGTTGCAAGTAAAACTGTTCCATATCTTGTTATCTGGGTAATTTTTGCTCTACCAGTTTCACCTTGAGCTTTTAAATTCTTAAAATAATCCGAAACTCCTGTTAGCAACTGAACTATGATAGCTGATGATATGTATGGCATTATACCAAGAGCGAAGATGGCCATTCTGCTCACGGCGCCTCCTGCAAAAACATTAAACATACCAAGTAATCCTTTTTGATTACCATCCATCATGATTTTTAACTGTTCTGGGTCAATTCCAGGTAAAGGAACAAATGTACCAAATCTATATACAGCAAGAATTGCTATGGTAAATATAATCCTATTTCTAAGATCATTTGTTGAAGATGATGCACTCATTTAAACAAATTATTTTTTTAATTGAATAGATCCACCAATTTTTTCTAGTTTTTCTATTGCTGATTTTGATGCTAAGTCTGCCTCAATATTAATTTTATCCTTTAACTCTCCAGTACCTAAAATTTTTAATTTTGAGGAGTTTTTATTAATTAATTTTAATTTTTTTAAGGATGAAGAATTTAGCACTTCATTTGGATTTATATTTTTTTTATCAATATAAGACTGAATTTTTTCTAAGTTTAAAATTGCAATGTTTTCCCTCGAAATTGGATTAAAACCTCTTTTTGGTAATCTTCTGTATAAAGGCATTTGTCCACCTTCAAAACTTTTTATTGCTACACCAGATCTAGATTTTTGACCTTTAACACCTCTCCCAGATGTTTTGCCTTTTCCTGATCCTATACCTCTTCCAACTCTGATTTTAGTTTTGTTAATTTTCTGTCGTGTATTTAATGTAATCATTATCCTCTTTTTTCAATAATTTCTGATATTTTTTTATTTCTTATTGCTGAGATTTGTTTTGGTGAGTTTTGTTTCATTAAGGCTTTCATGGTAGCTCTAATCACATTATGTGCATTTGATGTACCCATTGATTTAGCAACAATATCTTTTACACCCAAAACTTCGCATACTGCCCTTACTGGACCACCTGCAATAATACCTGTGCCTTTTGATGCGGCTCTTAAAACTATTCTACCAGAGCCGTCTTTAGCTTTTACATCATGGTGAATTGTTCTTCCTTCTCTCAAAGGTATATGAGTTAATTTTCTTCTGGCCATTTCGTTGGCTTTTTTAATTGCATCTGGAACTTGTTTTGCTTTAGCGTGTGCAATTCCAATTTTTCCAGCTTGATTTCCTACAACTACAAGAGCAGAAAATCCAAATCTTCTTCCACCTTTTACAACCTTAGTAATTCTATTGATATGAACT